>JARRKW010000649.1:0-1385 GCA_037387645.1 Desulfuromonadaceae bacterium | reverse complement strand
CCTGGGCCCTTTCCGCCGGCCCCATAATCATTTCACAGGCGCGAAGGAGTTCCTCCCCCAAATGGGCATGGGTCGCAATAACCAATCCTTTCATACCTTACCCCTTGCCGATATCCCGATGCAATACCTCCAGGGCAACACCTTCAGCCAGGAAACAATCGCGCAGCGATTCGACCAGCGCCACACTGCGATGCCGACCACCGGTACAACCGATGGACACGGTCAGATAACTTTTCCCTTCGCGCCGATATTGCGGCAGTAAAAACGCAAACAGCTCCGTAAACCGGGTGAGAAATTCTTTGGTTTCCGGTTGCTGCAGAACATAGGCGCTGACCGCTTCATCCATGCCGGTCAACGGTTGCAAAGCGGGAACAAAATGTGGATTCGGCAAGAAACGCACATCCATGACCACATTCGCCTCAGCCGGGATGCCGTAGCGAAAGCCAAACGACTGTAAATGGACCACCAGGGGATACACGTCCTTCCCCCCAAAAACCCTACTGACGATTTCCGAACGCAACTGGTGGGGTGTTAAATGGGAGGAATCCAGGATAGCGGTACTCTGCCGGCGCAACCCGTCAAGCAGCTGCCGTTCCTGTTGAATCCCGATGGCTACCCCTCCCTGCGCACTGAGTGGATGACGCCTACGGGTCTCGGAATAGCGGCGATTCAGGGTCTCGTCAGCGGCATCGAGGAAATAGATTTCCAAACGATAACCGGTTCCGCCATGGCGAGAAATTCCGGCAGCAGGGCCAAGGGCAGATTGTCGACGACAAAAAAGCCTTCGTCCTCTAGAGCCCGGGCCGCCGAGCTCTTGCCGGATCCGGACATTCCGGTAATGATGATGACACGCCTGTTGCTATTCAAGATTATCCCCGATAATGGCATGAGCATGCAGCCAGGCCGTTTCCGCCATGCGCTTTTCCAACAGGTCCTGGAATTCCTGGGCACTGTGATAGCCCATTTCCTTGAGAAGCTGGTTGCGAGCTGCCACCTCGACAATGGAGGTGATGTTGCGGCCCGGTCGCACCGGTATTTTCAGTAGCGGAATTTCCAGCCCCAGAATCTGGTAGATCTCTTCTTCCAGACCCAGCCGGTCGTACTCCGCTCCCTCTTGCCATTCAACCAGCTCAATGGCCACATCGATCTTTTTTCGCTCCCGGATGGCCGAAACACCGAACAGATGCTTGATGTTGATGATGCCAAGTCCCCGGATTTCCATGTGATAGTGCAACAGATCGCTGCCTTCGCCAAACAGAACCGCAGGGAGCTTCATGCGGATCTTGACCATATCGTCGGCAACCAGACGATGTCCCCTGAGCACCAGATCCAGGGCACATTCACTTTTGCCGATGCCGCTTTTGCCCAGCAAGAGAACTCCCACC
>JARRKW010000648.1:0-2210 GCA_037387645.1 Desulfuromonadaceae bacterium | reverse complement strand
GTTCAGTATCGGGACAAGACCCGCCCGGCCGAGGAACGAATAGCAATAGCTCATCAGTTGTGCGAACTCTGTCACCAGTTCAATGCCACCTTCATCATCAACGATGACGCCGAACTGGCCCTGGCCAGCAACGCGGACGGCGTTCACCTCGGACAGGACGACGAACCGATCGCCACCATTCGCAAACAACTTGGTCATGATCGTATCATCGGCATTTCAACCCGCACCGTCGAACAGGCCATCAAGGCTGAAATGCAGGGTGCCGACTATATCGCGGTGGGAAGCGTCTTCCCGACTCAAAGCAAGGCTGACGCCCAGGTGGTTGGCATCGAGACCCTGAGCAAGGTCCGCCGCGCGGTTAAAATTCCGCTGGTCGCCATCGGCGGCATCGACGCCATCGGCGCTGCCGACGCCATTGCCGCCGGCGCCGACGCCGTTGCGGTCCTTTCCGCGGTGATGGACGATCCGGCTCCCGAGATAGCCGCACGGGAAATGGCCCTGCTGTTCAATTGCAAAAAACCTTTTCCGCAGGGACGGGTCTTGACCGTGGCCGGATCCGACTCCGGCGGTGGCGCCGGCATCCAGGCGGACATCAAAACCATTACTCTGCTCGGCGCCTATGCCAGCAGCGCCATTACCGCCTTAACCGTACAAAACACCCTGGGCGTCAACGGAATCCATAGCGTTCCCGCGTCGCCGCCATGCATTACCGGCGGTGGTCGATCCGGTCATGCTCGCCAAAGGAGGAGCTTCGTTGCTGCAACAGGAAGCCCTTGATATTTTGCGCATTGAACTGATCCCCAAAACCTATCTGCTCACGCCCAATCTGCCCGAAGCCGCCGCCCTCTGCGGTTTTCCGGTACGCACCGAACAGGAAATGGAGGACGCTGCTCGCAGACTGCAGGAAATGGGAGCCCGTAACGTATTGATCAAAGGAGGACATCTCGAAACGGATGCGGTCGATCTGTTATTGACCGATAAACAACTGCACCGGCTGCCGGCCAAACGGATTGACACCCAGAATACCCACGGTACCGGCTGCACCTTCGAGTCCGGTCAATCATTGGCAGGCAGCCCAGTCATTTCACCAGGAATAACTTGCCGCCGGAGAATCTATTTGTCGGGCAACACGCTGAAACAACCGTCCGCGGGAACCTTTCCCAGGCATGAACTGCAAACATTTTGCTTTCAACGGCACCCCGCTTCATTAAGACAAGAGCCTTGACCGCCGCCGCCGAGGATACCACGGCGCTGCCGGGTTTCCTCTTCTATCGATAGAAGGAATTTCCCCCAATTGGATCCATTCGAAGGTTTCACAAATGACTCAGCTTGAAGCGGCCCGCAAGGGCCTTGTTACCGAAAAAATGAAACTGGCTGCGGCAAGCGAAGGCATTGCCGCCGAAACCCTGCGGCAGCGCATCGCCGAGCCAATATCGGCACCAGCAAAGACGACAAAAGCATCGACAAGGAACTGGAAAAGGCCCGGATCGCCATCGCCGCCGGCGCCGATGCCATTATGGATCTCTCCACCGGTGGCCCCATCGACGAAATCCGCGCCGCCATCATCTCCCAAACCAACAGCTGCATCGGTTCCGTCCCCCTCTATCAGGCCGCTGTCGATACCGTTACCCGCAAGAACAAAGCCATGGTGGAAATGACGGTGGATGAAATCTTCGACGGCATTGTCAAACATCTGGATGACGGCGTCGATTTCATCACCGTGCACTGCGGCGTCAGCCGCAGCAGCGTCGAACGGATGGACCGCGAAGGCCGGATCATGGAGGTCGTCTCCCGCGGTGGTTCCTTTACCATTGAATGGATGACCCATAATGACGCCGAAAATCCCCTGTACCAATACTACGATCGCCTGCTTGAGATCGTCCGGCCTTACGACGCCACCCTCTCCCTCGGTGACGGTTTTCGTCCCGGCTGTCTGGCCGACGCCACCGACCGGGCCCAGATTCAGGAATTGATCATCCTCGGTGAACTGACCCAGCGTGCCTGGGACGCCGGTGTTCAGGTCATGATCGAAGGGCCGGGCCATGTGCCGCTGAATCAGATTGAGGCCAACATCCAACTGCAGAAACGCCTCTGTCACGGCGCCCCCTTTTACGTTCTCGGTCCCCTGGTCACCGATATCGCCCCCGGTTACGACCATATTACCTGCGCCATCGGCGGCACCCTGGCCGCAGCCGCCGGCGCGGATTTCC
>JARRKW010000647.1:0-1410 GCA_037387645.1 Desulfuromonadaceae bacterium | reverse complement strand
GGCCGGTTGTCTGAAAATAGTGGAAGCCAGCGGACTCAGGTATCAGCTTACCCCCATGGGAACCGTTATCGAGGGAGACCTCGATGAGCTGTTTCGGGTTTTGCGTCAGATGCATGAGGCGCCCTTCAAGGCCGGCGCGGTCCGGGTTTCGACCCTGATCAAGATCGATGACCGACGCGATTGCCAGGAACACACTATGGCCGGAAAAATAAATTCCGTCTTGAATAAAAAATAAGATTTATCCCCATTCACAGGGCATTCGGGCAGGGATGAACAACATGATTTTTTCTTGACAGGGTGATGGTGATTTGTTATCAATACCGGGCTTTAGGGAACTGACACGTTGCAACATGACGGCCCCGTCGCCAAGTGGTAAGGCAGAGGTCTGCAAAACCTCCATCACCAGTTCGAATCTGGTCGGGGCCTCCACGTATAAGAAAAAGCCAATCTCACCCGGGGTTGGCTTTTCTGCTTTGTAGGAGTTCTGATGTCGTTGCTCGCTCCGCAGATCATACTGCTGTTCGTTCTGCTCGGCTCTCTGGCGGGTCTTCTGGCCGGCCTGCTCGGCATCGGCGGGGGCATCATCCTGGTCCCCATGTTCCTCTGGGTGTTCAAGCATGCCGGCTTTTCTCCCGATATCACTGTCCATGCCGCCTTCGGCACCAGCCTCTGTATCATTATCCCGACGGCCATCAGCAGCACCCTGGGGCACCGCAAACGGGGCAATGTCGACTGGCATCATGTCATGCGTCTGGCCCTTGGCGGCATATTCGGAGCATTGCTCGGTGCGGCCCTGGCCGCCCAGCTCTCCGGCATCTGGCTGATCATCTGGCGCCGGAAACAACCGGCTCTTCGCCGCTCGGGAAACTGTTGCTGGTCGGTTTTGCCGGTGGCGCTTTCTCGGCCTTTTTCGGAGTCGGCGGTGGGGTCATTGCCGTTCCCCTGATGCTGATCGTCCTGGATTTGCCGATCCATCTGGCGGTCGGCAATTCCAGCGCTCTGATCGTTGTTTCGTCGATCTTCGGTATGCTCTCCTATGTCTATCATGGTTGGAACCTCCCCGATCTGCCTCCCTATTCACTCGGCTATGTCAATGTCCTGGTGGCCGCCATGGTCACTCCCTTCACTATTTTGTTCGCCCGGTTGGGGGTCAGACTGACCAGCCGCTTCAGTCATGGTAAACTGATAAGAATTTTCGCTTTGGTCCTGGCCTTCATCGGCATCAGGATGATTGTGCAGACACTTTTCTACTAGTGGGTTGTTGAAAAAGGCCATCCATAGCCTTTTTCAGTTTCACCCATCCCAGGGCTCCACAGGCTGTTTTTCAACAGCCTGCTAGTGGCCCGTTCGGTTAATCGTGACGCATAATTCTGAGTCATTTTGGTTGCTGGCAAGGCGTGCCGATGCAGG
>JARRKW010000646.1:0-1568 GCA_037387645.1 Desulfuromonadaceae bacterium | reverse complement strand
CCCTGGAAGAATTGTCCGCTCTTCTTACGGACATGGGGCAGAAGCCGTTTCGGGCCCGGCAAATCATGCGCTGGCTGTATGACCGCGGCGTCACCTCCTTCGATGAAATGACCGATCTGGCCAAGCCGTTACGGGAGGAATTGTGCGAACGCGCGACCATTTCCGACTGGCAGCCGGAGCTGGTGGAAGACAGTCGGGATGGTACCCGCAAGTATCTGTTTCGGCTGGTTGACGGCCATACCATCGAAACCGTGCGGATTCCCATGGAGGGGGGACGGAACACCCTGTGCGTTTCCACCCAGGTCGGTTGCGCCATGCAGTGCGCTTTCTGCCTGACCGGTTCCTTCGGCTTGGTGCGTCATTTGCTGCCCGGTGAAATCGTCAACCAGGTCTGTGCCGTCGGCAAGGACGGGCCCATCAACAATATCGTGCTCATGGGCATGGGGGAGCCGCTGCATAATCTGGAAAATGTCATTAAGGCGTTAAAAATTCTTTATCTTGATTTCGGCCTGGGGTATGGTGCGCGCAGGGTGACCCTCTCCACCTCCGGCCTGGTGCCGCAAATGCGTGAGTTGGGGGAGCGAATCCGGGTCAGTCTGGCGGTCTCCCTCAATGCCACCACCGATGCCATACGGGACGAGTTGATGCCCATCAACCGGCGTTACCCTTTGGCCGAGTTGATGGCGGCCTGCCGTGATTATCCCCTGCAGGCCCGGGAGCGCATCACCTTCGAATATATTCTCATTCGCGGGGTCAACGATTCCCTGGCCGATGCCAAACGCCTGGTCAGGCTGTTGCACGGCATCAAAGCCAAAGTCAATCTGAACCGGGCGCCGATGGCCGAGGATATCGAAGCCTTCCAGACTTATCTGCTCAGCCGCAACATTGTCGCCATCCGGCGGGCCAGTAAAGGACAGGATATTTCGGCGGCCTGTGGGCAGCTCAAGGGGAAGCTGGAGAAAATTCAGCCGTCATGACCGTTCCGGGGGAAACCCCAGGTGCGGGAGTGTCGGCCGGAGCTATAAAAATTTGCGGAGGTTTAATCATCATGTCCCAACCCGTAATCGGTGTCATCGGCGGTAGCGGCCTGTACGAAATCAATGAACTCAGCCAGGTCGAGGAAGTCACCCTCGATACGCCTTTCGGATCCCCTTCCGATGCATTCATCACTGGGGTGCTCGATGGGGTCAAAATGGTGTTTCTGCCGCGCCATGGTCGCGGTCATCGCCTGCTTCCTTCCGAAGTCAATTATCGCGCCAATGTCTACGGCATGAAAATGCTCGGCGTCCAGCAGATCATTTCGGTATCGGCGGTGGGCAGCATGAAGGAAAAGATCGTTCCCGGACACATCGTCATTCCCGATCAGTTCTTTGATCGCACCGCGGGGATTCGGGCCTCAACCTTTTTCGGCGAAGGGGTGGTGGGACATGTGCAGTTTGCCGATCCCGTCTGTGGCGCCCTGTCCCAACTGCTCTACGAAGCGACCCTGAAAGTCGGGGCCACCGTCCATAAGGGGGGCACCTATATCTGCATCGAGGGGCCGAACTTTTCCAGCCGGGCGGAATCGA
>JARRKW010000645.1:961-1671 GCA_037387645.1 Desulfuromonadaceae bacterium | reverse complement strand
CCCCGGCGCGACGTAAGTTTCTGCGTAAAAACGAGACGGAATTCGGGCATATTGCCGATATCGTCACCCGCTTGGCCCTGGCCTCGCCCAAAGTTTCCTTCCGCCTGCTGCATAACGGTCGTTCCCTGATCGAGGTTTATGGACAGACCGGTCTGGAAGACCGCATCAGTGCTCTGCTGGGGCGGCCGCTGCTGAAGGACCTGCTGCCGGTTGCGGTCGAAAGCGACGATTCGCTGCAATTGCAGGGGTATCTTTCCCGGCCGGACCTGCATCGCGCCACCACCGGCGCTATTTATACCTTTATCAACGGACGCTATATGCGGGACCGGGTGGTGCAGCATGCGCTGCTCGATGGTTATCGCAACGTTCTGGTCAAGGGGCGGTATCCCGTCGTGGTGCTGTTTCTGACCCTGGATCCGGCCTGGGTCGATGTCAATGTTCATCCAACCAAGCATGAGGTCCGTTTTCGCGACCAGAGACGCGTTCATGACTTTATCAGCAACGCGGTGCGGGAGCTGTTGCGACCCTCGGCCTGGTTGCGCGAGTCGGCTGATCGGGACGCGCCGCCTGCGGCTGAACCGCAGATGGTTTTGAACGAGGTCGCCCCGGCAGCCGACGATTATCGCGACCGGGTGCGGGAGTCGTTGCAACGGTATACTGCTTCTGGCGCAACCCGGGCTGCGCAGTCGTTTGCCTCCCCGCCGCCGGTT
>JARRKW010000645.1:0-904 GCA_037387645.1 Desulfuromonadaceae bacterium | reverse complement strand
GCAACAGTTATATCGTCTGTCAGGACGGCAACGACCTGGTCCTGGTCGATCAGCACGCCGCCCATGAACGGATCGGATTCGAGCAGTTGCGGCGGCAGTTCCGGGCCGGACATGTTCAGCGTCAGACCCTGCTGTTTCCAGTGATGTTGGAACTCGATTTCCGCGAAGCGGAGCAACTGCTCGAACAGCTCGATTCCCTGGAACAGCTCGGTTTCGAAATCGAACATTTCGGTGGCCGGTCCTTTGCCCTCAAGGGGATACCGCAGCTGCTGGCGCAGAACGAAGCCGAGCAACTGGTGCGGGATCTGGCAGCCGAAATTGCCCAGCTTGGTCAAAGTGCCCTGGCCGAGGAATCCCTCGACCGGGTGCTCATTCTCATGGCCTGCCACAGTGTGGTGCGGGCCAATCAGTCTCTGTCCGGGGAAGAGATGCGGGCCCTGCTGCAAGAGCTGGATCGGGTAGATTTCAGTGCCCACTGTCCCCACGGTCGGCCGGTGCTGGTACGGCAAAGCCTGGCCGAGATCAATCGCATGTTCAAACGAAGCTAATGTCGATATCTGTTCCGTCCGCTTCCTTACTGCCGTTGCTGGTTATCTGCGGCCCGACCGCTTCCGGCAAAACCGCTTTGGCCCTTGAGCTCTGTCGCCGGTTCGAGCTGGAAGTGATTTCCGCCGACTCCCGGCAGGTTTATCGGGGCCTCGATATTGGTACCGCCAAGGCGACGGCGGAGGAACGCCGTCAGGTTCCTCATCATCTGATCGATGTGGTCGCACCGGACGAGGACTTTTCCGTGGCCGATTTCCTGCGGCTGGCGACAGCGGCCGTGGGGCAGATTCACCGGCGGCACCGTCTGCCGGCCTTGGTCGGCGGCACCGGTCTGTACATCAGGGCGTTGACCGAGGGG
>JARRKW010000644.1:0-1565 GCA_037387645.1 Desulfuromonadaceae bacterium | reverse complement strand
CATTCACCAGCTCTAGTTATTGCAGCACATAGTTCTCTTCATACAACCGCGTGCCCCGCAGTGTGGCACGACTGACAGATTTTGTTGAATAGGCCAGACCTCGATTCTTTTAAATCGACAGATGCGTGGCACAAAATCTACACCCACGTCATGCGCAAGGTCCTGAATTCGGTAGGCAGCCCCCTGGATCAGCTGTAAAGCAGCCGGAGACATCCCCCCGAAACGCAAAAAACCACCCAACCCTTTTCAGGTCGGATGGCTCATCCATGTCGGCGACAATGGCTCATTGTTCATTTCCCTCGAAAAAATTCACATCATAAAAAATACACCCTTTATTAAATAGTTCCAAACATCCGGTTAGTCAACTCCAAATTAAATTCTGCAATCGCAAAAACAGCCCGAAAGCTCCGTCGCAGCAAACCAACGGGCCGATTCCCCAATGCTTCGATTGTTCCTTGGGATGTTTACACTCGTCTTCCCGGTTGTTTCAGGGAATTTATTAAATTTACTGGCGATTCGCTCCAAACCCGGGGATAATTCAGAGAACCGTTTGGCATAAGGGACTTTTGCATCAATGATTTTCTGCGGCCGCTATCTGCTGAGCCTTCTGCTGGCGCTCACTCTCATCCAAGCCTCCACCCTGCTCTGGTGGCGGGACTGGGTCTGCGATCAGTGGCTGCGGCCGGCGGCCGTGGCTCTGCTCGAACGGCAGTTGCAGGCCGAGGTTCACCTCGACCGATTGCGGCTGTCCTGGAACGACTTGCAGCTGCGCGGCCTGTTCATTGAGAAAGCCCGGCGCTACCGATTCCGGCTCCCGGAGGCACAGATCCATTTTCGCCTGGGGGAACTCTGGCACCGGCAACTGGCGGCGGTTACCTCCGCACCCGCCCCTGGAAATCGCCGACCTGCGCAACAGCCACGGTGAACTTCTGGCTCCCGTCAACGGCCGCCGCCAACGCCTGCAGCTGCTTCAGCTGCACCTGGCGGGGACCCGGCAGTCGCGGTTCGAGGTGCGGGGCCGCTTGGGAGCGGGAGCCGGTCTGCCCTTCGCCCTGACCGGAAGCGGCAGCTGGTCCGCCAGCCCGCAGCTGACCCTGAGCCATATCGACTGGAACGAGGTCGCTCTGCTGGAAACGCCCCTCCAGGTTCAGCTTGATCCCGCCGGCGCCAGCCTGTCCGGCCGCGTCGGTCTGCCGCATCTGGACCGAACCGAACTGGAACGCTGGAGCAGTGCTCTGAACCTGGTCCTGAACCTTCCGGATCAACTCGATTTTCGGATTGACGGGCCGCAAATCAGCTTCCACCTTGCGCCTTCGAATCTGGAGGTACGGTTGCAGTTTCCAGGCGCCGAGCTGATCCGGCAAGGGCGCCGGGTGAGCCTGGATACGGTGCAACTGACCCTGCGCAAGCCCCATGATGACTGGGAGATCAGCGGCCGCTTCACCCTGGAGCAAACCCTGCGCAACGACTTCCGGGCCAGCTATAACGGGGAGCGGGGATTGCGGGGAAGTTTCAGCGCCGGCATCGGCCGCCTGGCGGCTTTGGTCGAGCGCTACGTTCCCGAC
>JARRKW010000643.1:0-1719 GCA_037387645.1 Desulfuromonadaceae bacterium | reverse complement strand
TTGGATCTACCGGTCCAACGGGACTTCATCATCTGGTTTATGAAATCGTAGATAATTCGATTGACGAAGCATTGGCCGGCTATTGTAACGAAGTCATTGTGGATATTCATTTGGATGGATCGGTAACCGTTGAGGATAATGGCCGTGGTATTCCGGTGGATATGCATTCCACCCAGAAAAAATCGGCGGCCGAGGTGGTTTTAACGGTATTACACGCCGGGGGTAAATTTGACAGTGATTCCTATAAGGTTTCCGGAGGACTCCATGGGGTTGGGGTCTCGGTAGTCAACGCCCTTTCCGCCAAACTTGAATTGGAAATCCGCCGCAACAATAAACTGTATCGGCAGAGCTATGTCCGCGGGATTCCGCAGACCCCTTTGAATGTCGAAGGTGAAACCAGCAAGCGGGGGACCAAAATAACCTTCTGGCCTGATGAGGAAATATTTGAAATTACGGAATTTTCTTTCGAAACCCTGTCGCAGCGATTACGAGAGCTGGCTTTTTTGAACGCCGGGGTACAGATTCATATTCAGGATGAAAGGAGCGAGAAGAAACATACCTTTCATTACCAAGGGGGGATAGTCTCCTTCGTCGAATATCTCAATCGGGCCAAAACCGCCATTCATCCCAAACCGATCCTGATCAACGGCAACAAAGAAGGGGTCGATATCGAAATAGCCATCCAATACAACGACAGCTATGACGAAAAAATATTTTCTTTTGCCAACAATATCAACACCCATGAGGGCGGTACTCATCTGGTTGGTTTCAAAGCTTCCTTGACCCGCACCATGAATAACTATGCCACCAGCAACAACCTGTTGAAAAACATCAAAACGTCAATTTCCGGTGATGACTTGCGGGAAGGGGGGCCCTGGATGGCCTTTCCCTTCCCGGAAAATTGGCCGACTGTCAGGAAAAAGACCCCTCCCTCTGTGAAATCTATCTGGTCGAGGGTGATTCCGCCGGGGGCAGCGCCAAACAGGGGAGGGATCGCCGCTACCAGGCCATTTTGCCCCTTAAGGGGAAAATCCTCAATGTGGAGAAGTCCCGTTTCGACAAAATGCTCTCCTCCAATGAGATCCGCACCCTGATTACGGCCATGGGGACCAGCATCGGCAAGGAAGATTTCGATATCAGCAAATTACGCTATCATCGCATCATCATCATGACCGATGCCGACGTGGATGGCTCTCATATCCGCACCCTGTTGTTGACCTTCTTTTTCCGGCAGATGCCGGAACTCATCGAACGAGGGCATCTTTACATCGCCCAGCCGCCTCTGTATAAGGCCAAGCGCGGTAAAAAGGAAATCTACCTGAAAGATGAAGCGGCCCTGCTGGAATATCTGCTGAACGAAGGGGTGGAAGGTCTTTCGGTGCAGATGGAACAGAGTGGCAAGGTCATCCGCGGCAAACAGATTCTACCGATGCTGCGCAACATCATCGATTACAACAACCTGTTTATCAAGCTGGTGCACAAGGGGGTCAACAGCGAGGTACTCAAGGTTTTCGTCAGAGGCAAGATTCAGAACGGTTTCGCCGATATGGTCGATCTGACGCCGCTGGTGGAAAAATTACGGCAGATCGAGCCTCGTGCCGAGTATCAGCTGCTGCATGAACCGGATCGGATTCTCTTTACCCGGGGGAATATCCGGGCGCGGATTGATCAAAGTGTGCTGACGGTGCTTTCGTCCCACGAATATAAACTGCTGCTGCA
>JARRKW010000642.1:0-1702 GCA_037387645.1 Desulfuromonadaceae bacterium | reverse complement strand
GGGGAAGCCGAATAACATGGCCAGGGAGAGTGCGGGGCAGGGCGGTAGGCACCTCAAAGCTCCTGACCCCATCCCGGGCGTCAATTGATTAACAGTTTCTGGTGGGTTTGGTGTTTTAACCTGCCCTGTGGAGGAGATGGGTGCAGATGAGTGACATTTTTATTGGTTACCTGCGGGAAGAAATGGCGGAAGCCGGGATGCTGGCGAATGCCCTGGAACAGGGTGGGTGGTCCGTCTGCTGGGACTCCAAGTTCCAGGAGGGTGCGTCTTTTGCTGAGGTGGTCGAAAAGGCTCTCCGGGAAGCGAAGTGCGTTATCGTGCTGTGGTCCGCAAAGTCGGTGCAGTCGGGTTTCTTTGAGGATTTGGCAACCTTTGCCTTCAATCAAAGGATGCTGGTGCCGGTTGCCATTGAGGATGTTAGTCCCCCTGCCAGGTTTGCAAAGATAGCTGTTCAGCGCTTGATCGAGTGGGATGGTTCCAGGGATTGTCCGGAGTTTGCTCGACTGGTGGAGACCATTTCGGCCCTTGTCCCGCCTTCTGCAACGGCCCAGGCGAAACCTGTTGAAAGATGCGATCAAAATTCCAGTCCGACGGTGGAAGCGGGCAACGTTTTTACCGATATCCTGCAGGATGGTTCAATAGGGCCGGAGATGGTGGTGATCCCGGAAGGCTCCTTCGAGATGGGGGATCACTGGGACGATGGTACTGAAAAAAACCCTTTGCCCTGGGGAAGTACCCCCTTATGTTTTGCGAGTTCGACAAGTTCTCTGACGCAACGGGCTATAAGATGCCTTCGGATGCCAGCTGGCGCCGGATTCGGCGACCGGTGATCAATGTCTCCTGGGAGGATGCGATGGCCTACATCGACTGGCTCTCGCAGCAGACCGGCAAGCGCTACCGACTTCCTTCCGAGGCTGAGTGGGAGTACGCGGCGCGCAGTGGGGAAAAAGATGAGAAGTGGGCCGGAACCTCCAGTTTGACAGAGCTCGATGCCTATGCCTGGTACGGTCAGAACAGCAGTCAAAGGACCCATCCCGTTGGGAGCAAGAAACCTAACGACCTGGGGCTGTACGATATGAGCGGGAATGTCTGGGAATGGGTCCAGGACTTCTGGCATGAAAGTTATGAGGGGGCACCTGCCGACGGTTCGGTATGGGAAGAGGGCGGCAACGAGGGGCATGTGGTTCGCGGCGGTTCCTGGCGCGACTGGCCGGATTACCTGCGCCTGGCTCATCGTTACTGGGGCAAGCCCGATTTTCGCTATTTCGTTATCGGCTTTCGTGTCGCCCGGGACATTTAGCTGTTTAAATAACGGTTCAGGGGACCTGAAGGTGCAAGGCGATTCGGCCAAACCATGGAAAGGCATTAAGGGATCCCAATCCTTGATGAATGTTAAAATTTGATCTGCCCCTTTATTGATGACCCTGACGGTGCAGGTTGGTACCAGAGGGCCAAGCGAGTACAGTTCGGCGTAGCGTTCCAGATCGGCTACGGGAGCCCGTTCCAGCGGAACGCTCGGCAAGACGTTCCGCTGGAATTCTGGCACAAAGTTTGCTTTTAATAAAAACATCTCCTCTTGATACCGTATAAACAGCACCGCCCCGGCAGTCGGCCTGTCGGGGCGGTGCTGTTGTTTATTATGAAATGAAATCAGCCTACTACCGACCTTTAAAGCCGATGGGATTAAGAAAAGTTCTTGATC
>JARRKW010000641.1:1018-2009 GCA_037387645.1 Desulfuromonadaceae bacterium | reverse complement strand
GTTGTTCCCGGCGAACTTCCCGTTCCCGCAGGTAGAAATTGTAGTTCCCTCCGTAGGTGGTAATGGTGCCGCCACCGACTTCGATGATGCGACTCACCAGCCGATTCATGAAATCCCGGTCGTGGCTGGTCATCAACACCGCCCCCTGGAACTCTTCGGCCAGCCAGTTTTCCAGCCAGACAATCGATTCCACATCCAGGTGGTTGGTCGGTTCGTCAAGGAGCAGCACATCGGGATTGATGGTGAGGATTTTGGCCAGGGCGATACGCATCTTCCAGCCACCGCTGAAACTCTCCACCGGCCGTTGATAATCCTCGGGGCCGATGCCGAGGCCGGTCAACACCGTCTGGGCGCGGGTTTCCAGATCATAACCGCCCCGGTGCTCGAATTCCTGTTGGGCGTCGCCATATTTTTCCAGCAGAGCGGCCAGGGCGTCGTCTGCCATCGGTTCGCACATGGCCGCCTCCATGGCCTTGATCTGCTCCCCCAACTCCACCGTGCGGGCGGAGGCCGCCATGACCTCCTCCAGGGCGCTACGACCGGCCATGTCACCGACATCCTGAGAGAAATAACCGATCACCGTCTTCTTGCCACAGCTGATTTCCCCACTGTCGGCGGCCTCCTCCCCGGTAATCAGGCGAAAGATGGTCGACTTGCCGGCGCCGTTGGGGCCGACCAGACCACTGCGGGAACCGGGCAGAATCTGAAAGCTGGCATTGGCGAAGAGTACGCGGCTGCCATGCTGGCGGGTCATGTTGGTCAAATGAATCATGGGAGGTCTCCGGGTTAAAAAAGTCCCGCTCTGTTAACACAGCCGCAATGAAAAGCGCAACTGATTTTCCATAATCATGGCTCTGATCCATCCGCCCAAGAAGAACTTGCTGCCGCCATCTAGACAGCACAGAAACAGACCGACCCAGGCCAACCCGTCAAAATTATTTGCACCCGTTGCAAATCCCCGGTTGAACCTCAATTTTTCTTCATTTTTCCG
>JARRKW010000641.1:0-1013 GCA_037387645.1 Desulfuromonadaceae bacterium | reverse complement strand
CCACCCGTTTCTCTCATAACCTTCAGCAAGGAGCACAGCATGAACGTCGGTATGGTCGGATGGCGGGGCATGGTCGGCTCGGTCCTGATGCAGCGCATGCAGGAAGAGAACGACTTCGCCGGAATTGAACCGGTTTTCTTCACAACCTCTCAGGCAGGTCAGGCGGCACCCATGGGCGCCGGCATTCTGAAACCGGCCGATGATATCAACGAGCTGAAAAAGCTGGATATGATCGTCACCTGCCAGGGCGGCGACTACACCAAGGCAGTTCACCCCGAACTGCGCAAGGCCGGCTGGAAGGGCTACTGGATCGACGCCGCTTCGACCCTGCGGATGGAAAAGGACGCGGTCATCATCCTCGACCCGGTCAACCGCAACGTCATCGACAAGGCCCTGGCCGCCGGACAGAAGGACTTCATCGGCGGCAACTGTACCGTCAGCCTGATGCTGATGGCCCTGGGCGGACTGTTCCGCAACAACCTGGTGGAATGGATGACCGCCATGACCTATCAGGCGGCTTCCGGCGCCGGTGCCCCCAACATGCGCGAACTGCTCTCCCAGATGGGCGTGCTGCACAATACGGTGGAAGACCTGCTGGCTACTCCGTCTTCGGCCATCCTGGAGATCGACCGCAAAGTCACCGGTGCTCTGCAGGACGGCTCCCTGCCGACGAAGGAATTCGGTTTCCCTCTGGCCGGCAATCTGCTCCCCTGGATCGACCGCGAGGTCGAAGACGGGCAGAGCCGGGAAGAATGGAAAGGTCTGGTGGAAACCAACAAGATCCTCGGCGCCGAAACCCCCATTCCCATCGACGGCATCTGCGTCCGCGTCGGCGCCATGCGCTGCCACAGCCAGGCCCTGACCATCAAGCTCAAGAACGGCATGGGCCTCAGCAACCAGTCCCGGTTGGCGGGGGATGCCGAATTTCTCCTTAAAACAGGAGCGAACGATGCCGACGCTGCGAGAGTTGAATGCCATGGCGATGCTTTAAAAAAAGCAGGGGCCGGACAGCA
>JARRKW010000640.1:0-1038 GCA_037387645.1 Desulfuromonadaceae bacterium | reverse complement strand
AATGGGCTGAAAAATCCGGTTGAACTGGTCCGGGTGGTTTAAGTCGAAATCAGGGGACTGAATCCAGTCCCTGGCCATGCCGATGAGATTTTCCACCGGGGCGAACAGACTCAAAAGGGAGGATTCGACCTCATTGGTTGTGGCCTTGAATTGAAGTTCTGCGGTAGCCAGGATGATCGGCCGCAATCCGAACAGAAGGTAGCCGAGGGTGAACAGGGCCATGGAGGCGGCGACCAGTAGCCCGAAACGACGGAACATGCTCTGGCGCAGGGAGATGAAAGTGGTTTTGGGTTGGTTTTTGGATTGCTGTCCCGGCAAGAGACCCTCCTGGGGCATAAAATGAATTTAATACTCATTTATATTTTATATACGTGCACCGCCCCCGTCTGTCAAATTGGCAGCCCGATTTTATCGGTTCTCAAATCCGTCCGTACGGGGCTTGAATTAAACCCTGCCGGGCTGGAACGTCATCGATGCTTGCGGCAAAAGACCATATGAAATAAACTGGTTATGATATCATCCCAGGCAAACAAATTAGGGCAGGCCCGAACGGGTCTGTGCCCCTTTTTTTCGGAGTCCGAATGGTGCAGCGCAAATCGATTCGCATAGAAGGCATCGTGCAGGGGGTTGGTTTCCGCCCTTTTGTGTATCAGTTGGCCCTTTCCTGCGGCATCAGCGGCTGGGTGCGTAACGACAGTCGCGGAGTGCTGATTGAAGCTGAAGGAAGTGAAGCTGCTTTGACGTGTTTTTTGCGTGATCTGCGCCAGCAACATCCGCCGCTGGCGTCCATTTCCCGGTTTGAGAGTTCGGATCGCCCCTGTTTGGGGGAGACGGACTTTGCCATTATTGCCAGTGACGCCGGGTTGAAAAAATCAGCCCAGGTTTCCCCCGATACCCATGTTTGCAACGATTGTCTGGGAGAACTGTTTGATTCCACGGATCGCCGTTACCGTTACCCCTTTATCAACTGCACCAATTGCGGTCCCCGTTACACCATTGTTACCGATATCCCTTACGATCGGCCCAACACCACCATGG
>JARRKW010000639.1:0-1061 GCA_037387645.1 Desulfuromonadaceae bacterium | reverse complement strand
CATGAAAAATTATCAAACCATTATCCTGTCCAATCAGGAAATTTCTACCGGGTATTACCGCATGCGGATTCTGGCGCCGGGTTTTACCGAAGCGGCGCGCCCCGGACAGTTTGTTATGCTGCGGGTGCAAAATACCTTGCTTCCCCTGTTGCGGCGTCCTTTCGGTGTTTTTCAGACCGGTTTTTTGGCGCCCGACTGTGTCGGACAACCGTCCAAGGAATTTCTGGAAATTCTCTACAAGGTCGTCGGCAGCGGTACCACCCTGATGAGTGGCCTGCATGCCGGTGATCGGGTGGAGGTTCTGGGCCCTCTGGGCCGGGGGTTCGACCTGGGGAGTGTCGCCAGCGAAAAGATTCTGGTGGGGGGAGGGATTGGTCTGGTTCCGCTCTATATGCTGGCCCGGGAACTGGTTAAATCGAGTAAGGTTCGACTGCTCATGGGCGGGCGGCGGCGTGATGATATCATCATGGTGACTGAATTCGAACGCCTCGGTGTTGAAACCTATGTTTCCACCGAGGACGGCAGTCTGGGCGAAGAAGGCCTGATCACCCAGGTGTTGGAACGCAAGCTGAAAAAACTTGCCGCCGCCGATGTTTATGCCTGCGGGCCGATGCCCATGTTGGCAGCGGTTCAGCAACTGTGTGCAGAGCAGCAAACCTCCCTGCAGGTCTCGCTGGAGGCGCTCATGGCTTGCGGTGTCGGCGCCTGTCTCGGTTGTGTGATCAAAGGAGCCGGGCATAGCGAGGACAATCCGCGTTATCTCTGCAGCTGTAAAGAAGGACCGGTTTTTCGGGCCGAACAGCTCGACTGGCAAAAAATGGAACAGAATGGGGATTCCTGCGAGGGGTGTAAGTCATGAGCGAGTGGAAAAAACAACAGGTCAACGCATCCGTCCGTCCGAATCTGGCCGTGGACATTGCCGGTATCAAGCTGAAAAACCCGGTTATGCCGGCCTCCGGAACCTTCGGCTACGGGGAGGAATATGCGCCCTTCGTCGATCTGGAGCGGCTCGGCGCTATTGTCACCAAGGGACTGTCGTTGCGTCCCAAAGCCGGCAATCC
>JARRKW010000638.1:1122-2190 GCA_037387645.1 Desulfuromonadaceae bacterium | reverse complement strand
CAAGAAAAGCTTGAGCGTATTTACAAATACATCGATGAGCCTATCGATGCGCAGGTTGTTCTTTCGGTCGAGAAAAAAATTCGTCATAAGGCCGTGGTGACCATTGCTGCCAAAGGCATTACCATCAAAGCTTCGGATGAAACCAGCGATATGTATGCTGCCGTAGATGCTGTGGTGGATAAGATCGAACGTCAGCTCAAGCGCTATAAAGAAAAATTGAAAAATCACAAACCTGCCAGTGGCAAAGAACGGCAGGTGCAAAAGACTGTTTTTGCTGCTGAAAGTATCGATGTCGGAGCACCTGAGCCCACCATTATCCGCAGCAACAGTTTCCCGGTCAAACCGATGGCGGTTGAAGAAGCGGTCATGCAGATGGATTTGCTGCATAAAGACTTTCTGGTTTTCACCGATTCCTCTACGGAAGAGATTAACGTCGTTTACCGCCGTAAAGATGGCAACTATGGTCTGATCGTTCCGCAGGCCGGTTAAGAACTTTGGTTCCGGCAACAGGGATTTTGCCCCTGTTGCCGGTTTTTTATACATAGCGTTTACTTTTACCCATTAGATATATCGATATGAAAATAGCTGATCTATTAAATCCAGCGGCAATTGCCGGTGATCTCAAGGCGACCGGGAAAAATGATGCTTTGGTCGAATTGACGGACGCCATTGTCAAGGTGCAGGGAAATCTCCGTCGCGAGGAAGTTATCCGGGTGTTACAGGAACGGGAACTCCTTGGTAGCACGGGTATTGGCGAAGGGGTCGCCATCCCTCATGGAAAACTAAAAGATATCGATCAGCTGCTGTTGTCGTTTGGTCGCAGTCGTGGTGGGGTGGATTTTGACTCCATGGACGGCAAACCGGCCCATCTCTTTTTTCTGCTGATTGCCCCCGAAGAATCGGTAGGGATCCATCTTAAAACGTTAGCCCGGATTTCCAAACTCCTTAAGAATCCTGCTGTTCGTAGCCGTTTGCTGGACGCGGCCGATCAGAATGAGCTGTATCAGATTATTGTGGAAGAAGAAGAAAAATTGTAAGGGGAAACAAGCAGCGGTTGGTCACATAACC
>JARRKW010000638.1:466-1101 GCA_037387645.1 Desulfuromonadaceae bacterium | reverse complement strand
AAACGGGTTTTAGTGCCCCGTATCCAAAAACCGGGTCTGGCTATAGCGGGTTACACCCTGAACCTTCATCCGGATCGTATTCAGATTCTTGGCTCGACGGAACTCAGCTATCTGAATCAGCTGGATCCCGCTCTGGCAGAAAAGAATTTAACGCGTCTCTGTCAACTTGACGTCTCTTGCATGATCATCACCAAGGGGCAGACGCCCCCTCCTATCCTGCTGGAAAAGTCGGAAAAATATTCTATCCCCCTTCTCTTAACTCACCACCAAAGTTCCAAATTCATTTCCCTGGTAACTCAGTTTCTCGAAGAGCGATTGTTGCCATCCACGACGGTCCATGGGGTATTGGTCGATGTGCTTGGAGTGGGGGTACTGTTGCTTGGGAAAAGCGGCATTGGGAAAAGCGAGTGTGCCTTGGATCTGGTACTCAGGGGGCATCGCCTGGTTGCGGACGATGTCGTCAAGATTCGTATGAAACTGCCGGCCGTGCTGTTTGGTGAGGGCAGTGACCTGTTGCATTATCATATGGAAATCCGCGGTCTCGGAATTATCAATATCAAGCATCTTTTTGGTGTTTCGGCTATTCGGGAACGAAAGAAAATTGATGTGGCCATCGAACTGGTCGAGTGGCAAGA
>JARRKW010000638.1:0-449 GCA_037387645.1 Desulfuromonadaceae bacterium | reverse complement strand
CGGAATTTGATCGCCTGGGATTGGAAGAAGAAAGTTACCGGGTTCTGGATCTGGAAATTCCGTTATTGAAAATTCCGGTTCGGCCGGGGCGCAATATCACCTCGATTGTCGAAGTGGCCGCCCGTAACCAGCTGCTAAAAGAAATGGGCTATCATAGTGCCCAGGAATTCCAGGACCTGCTGGAAAAGCGTATGGCTGAGACAGCCTGGTTGCACGCTCATGCCATCATTGGGGACAATCTTGAATAGTGACAGGCGCGTTATCATCATTACCGGAATGTCCGGATCCGGTAAAAGTTCGGCGGCCCGGGCCCTTGAGGACGAGGGTTTTTTTGTCGTTGACAATCTGCCCTTGGCGCTGTTGCCGGATTTTCTCAACCTGGCCGAACAGGGTCGGGGGGTCTCTTCTGAAGTCGCCGTGGTCATCGATGTGCGGAATCGGGACTTTTT
>JARRKW010000637.1:0-1678 GCA_037387645.1 Desulfuromonadaceae bacterium | reverse complement strand
TAGGCGCCTTTCTGCGCCGCCTTCCAGGCCGCCGTTACGGAACAGCCCATGGCATTGGTGGACAGATAGAAGACGTTGACGTAACCGCCGGTGGCCAGGACCACGGCATCGCCCCAGTGGGATTCAATCTGACCGGTGGTCAGATTTCGTACCGTAATCCCCTTGGCAACGCCATCCACCACCACCAAATCAAGCATTTCGGTACGGGGATGCATGGTCACCGTGCCGGCCTTGACCTGCCGGCAGAGAGCGGAGTAGGCGCCGAGCAGCAGCTGCTGTCCGGTCTGACCCCGGGCATAGAAGGTTCGGGAAACCTGGGCGCCGCCGAAGGAGCGGTTATCCAGATAACCGGCGTAGTCGCGGGCGAAAGGTACCCCTTGCGCCACACATTGGTCGATAATGTTGTTGGATACCTGAGCCAGACGCCAGACATCGGCTTCACGGGCCCGGAAGTCGCCCCCCTTGATGGTGTCGTAGAAGAGGCGGAAGATGCTGTCGCCGTCATTGGGATAATTCTTGGCGGCGTTGATGCCGCCCTGGGCGGCGATGGAGTGGGCGCGGCGGGCGCTGTCCTGATAGCAGAAGGCATGGACGTTGTAGCCCAATTCGCCCAGAGAAGCCGCGCCGGCGCCACCGGCAAGACCGGTGCCCACCATGATAACTTTGTATTTACGTTTATTGGCCGGGTTCACCAACTTCATTTCAAAGCGGTGTTTATCCCAGGATTTTTCAATTGGTCCGGTAGGACATTTTCCGTCGAGTATCACGAGTAACCCCCTAGATCGTTACGATGCCAGCGATGATTAGAATCGGAATCGAGATGTAGCCGAGCAGCAGAATCAGGGCCACACCTTTGCTCACCTTCTCGAGCAACGAAAGAGAAGGACCGTTGTTGAGTCCAGAAAAACCATTGCGGCAACGTAGATCAGAGAAATAAACGATTTACTGAAGCTCAACACGACCATGGACAAGACATCGGGCCGTTGAGCGGCATCGAGAGGCAGGTGGCCGGCGGAAATTTCCGGGTTGGTCACCTGCAGGGTGAAATGCGCCAGGTGATAAAGGAGGAAGAAAAACAGGGCCAGGCCGCTGATGATCATGGTCTCCGAGGCGAAGGTCGCCCGGGCTCTCTTCTTAACCGCATAATCACCGGCGCTGGCGGCGCGGTTTTCCAGGGTCAACTGAATGCCGAACACAATATGCACGGCAAAGACCAGCAGCATGATCAGACGAAATACCCAGACCAGCGGTCCGAGGTCATGAAGATGTTTGGCATAGGCATTGATGCCGTCGGCACCCAGGAAAACCGAGGAATTGCCGAGCAGGTGAACGCAAATAAATGAGATCAGGATAAGGCCCGTGACGGCCATCAAGATCTTTCTGCCCACGGTGCTAGTTAGTAATTGCATAATGTATCCCTTAAAGAAATTTTCGACTGAAGAAGGAACAACTCCTCGTCCCTCACAACGGCTGTTCCGCAGGTCCGGTCAACAGCAGGGGGTAGCCTGCACCATATGCGATGGAGCCCGTCGGAAAAAGCATAGGCGACAAAAGCGGAGGTGCACGCCAACAGGTTGTACATTCCATTTTCTCTCTCCTTGTCAAGAGTTAGCCCACACACATGCGCTGCAGCCGGCAGCGACAACAGTCATCATCATGTATACTGCATACAACTGAA
>JARRKW010000636.1:0-1654 GCA_037387645.1 Desulfuromonadaceae bacterium | reverse complement strand
GAATTATCTGCCCATGCCTTCGCGCAATCGTCTGCCCCGTTCCCGTTTGCTGGTGGTCGGGGCGGGAGATGCCGGACAGATGATGGCCCGGGAGATCCGCCTCAACCCCGCCCTGAACCTGGAAGTCGTCGGCTTTGTCGATGACGACCCGCGTAAGCGCAAACAGTTCTTTCAAGGCTTCCCCGTATTGGGCAAAGTCCGCCGGGTCGGGCGGATTTGCGAGGACAAGGGGGTGGATGAAATTGTTATCGCCATCCCTTCGGCATCGGGGAAGGACCTGCGGCGTATTGTCGAACTCTGTCACTCCTCCGGAGTCAAATTCAAAACCCTCCCCGGGGTCGGGCAGTTGATCGATGGCAAGGTCAGTATTCAGCAAGTCAAGGACGTGGAACTGGAGGACCTGCTCGGGCGGGCACCGGTAAAGTTGGAGCTGTCCCGCATCGAGGCCTGTCTCAAGGGGAAGCGGGTGCTGGTGACGGGCGCCGGGGGATCTATCGGCAGCGAGATCTGTCGGCAGGTGGCGCGGTTCGAACCGAAAAAAATCATCCTGTTCGAAAACGCCGAAACCCCGCTGTTCCAGATCGAGCGGGAATTGCTGATGAAGTTTCCGAATTTGCGGATTGTACCGATTATCGGCGACATCCGGTTCAGGGTTCGGGTCGAGGCGATTTTCGATGAGTTTCTCCCCGAGGTGGTTTTTCATGCGGCGGCCTACAAGCATGTGCCGATGATGGAGTGCAATCCCGCCGAGGCCGCCAACAACAATGTGTGCGGGACCCGGATTCTTGCCGACGCGGCCCATATGTTGGGCGTCGAACGTTTCGTCATGATCTCCACGGATAAGGCGGTCAATCCCACCAATGTCATGGGTGCCAGCAAGCGGGCGGCTGAGCTCTATGTCCAGGCCCTGGCCAAACGCAGTCGAACGAATTTTGTTACGGTTCGTTTCGGCAATGTTCTGGGAAGTAACGGTAGTGTCATCCCCATTTTCAAGGAACAGATCGCCCGGGGCGGCCCGGTGACGGTGACCGATCCGGAGGTGACCCGTTTGTTCATGACCATTCCCGGGGGGAAATCTTCCTGCTCAACATGGGGGAACCGGTCAAAATTGTCAAACTGGCCGAGGAACTCATCCAGCTTTCCGGCTATCGTCCGTATGAAGATATCGAGATCACGTTTACCGGATTGCGGCCGGGGGAAAAGCTGTACGAGGAACTTCTTTTGGCCGGGGAGGGGGTGCAGCCGACCAGCCATGAAAAAATTCTGGTGGCCAAGGCGGCCGAAACGGATGAAACCATCCTGATTCAGCAGATTGAGGACCTTTATCTGCTGGTTCGGGCCATGAACCTGACCGGGGTGGTGGCCAAGCTGCAGGAGATGGTTCCCGAGTACCGTCCGGTCGAATCTTTCCTGCCACCGCCGAGTCCGCGTCTGACCCTGGTGAAATAGTTCCCGTAGCTGGCCAGGTTCCCTTTTTATTCACTTGACGAGGCTGTTTTATGATGTTCAGCATGACCGGTTACGGCAAGGGCCAGGCCGAAGACGAGGGTATTGCCCTGATCGTGGAAATCAAGACCGTCAATCACCGCTATGGTGATGTCACCGTAAAGAGTCCACGGTTTCTTTTCCCCTACGAGAATGACATTAAGAAACG
>JARRKW010000635.1:1213-1800 GCA_037387645.1 Desulfuromonadaceae bacterium | reverse complement strand
CCGGAAGAAAGTTTTATAGGTATCGTTCAATCGTAACGAATACGCAAGGAGGCAACACCCATGCAGTGTCAAACCGTTCTTCCCGGTGCCGAGTGCACCTTTTGGTCTAAACAGGGCTGTATCTTTGAAGGCAACAGCTGCCAACTGGTAGTGGAAGCCTGCCAGGGTTGTGAGCGTATCGTCGATGGGAGCATCGGGCCCGTCTGCTCGGTGGCCCCGGCCCCGGCACAAAAGTGGAAACAAGGTCTCTGCAATTTCGCCACCCATCAGAAGGTCGAAATCAAGAACGTGGAAACCAAAATCAATCCGCTCAAAGCTTCCAAAAAGGCCGCAGCAGGCAAAAAGAAATAAGCCTTCATCGCTATCCAACAAAAAGGACGGACCGAGAAATTATCTCGGCCCGTCCTTTTTTTGTACCGTTTTTTCCATGGTCGGTGAATTATGAACCGGCAACCGTACGTCAGGTCAGGCCCAACATGGCCCGTTGCTCTGCAGAAGAACGGGCAGCAAAATCACCTTATAAATAATCCGGATTAACAAGCGGCAGGCAGATCTCCAGCTCCGGCCTCCCCGGCAAAGGATTTTCA
>JARRKW010000635.1:0-1111 GCA_037387645.1 Desulfuromonadaceae bacterium | reverse complement strand
CCAGCCATTCCGCCGCAGAACCCAGACCAACATAACTCCGATAGCTTGACCAAATATAGTTTTCGGGACGCTCGACGAGCCCGGCCCGGACAGGGTTCAGATGCAGGTAGCGGGACAACTCCCCCGCGCAGAGATCCGCCTCGACGGGTATTGCCCTGAACCGCTCCCGGAAAACAGGGCCGAATCGTTGGCACTGGGTGTTACAATAGGTCGTATAGGCACCGTTGATGTGCCGCATAATCTGCGACAAATTTCCTTCCGGAGTTTCCAGCAACAGATGATAATGGTCGTCCATCAGGCAATAACAATGAATAATCGCTCCATAGCGCTCCGTTGCCGACGAGCAGTACCCCAAAAAAACTTCCCGATCTCTCTGACTTTCGAAAACCGCCCTATCCTCATTGCCCTGCGCGATAACATGGTAATAGGTCCCGGGATCGAGATCCCGTAATGTTTGTGCCACGGCGCCCTCCTTTTAATTTATTTTAATTACATTTTTGTGCGTCTAAAAGCATACCATCCTTTTTAAATTATTCATCCATTCCAATAAGAAATTTTGATTTTCGGGAAAAAACTTGTTCATCGCTGTTGCAATCATGAGCGTCTGAACACAGGATATTGGCGTTGGACGTTGAGGGAAAAACAGAGGATTTACGCGGGGGGAAAAAGAAAACGCTGAGATTTCGGTGGACGGCAACAATCAAATAGGGGGTTAGCGTTGAAAAACAAAAGCATCCGACGCTTTTTCAGCAGCTGCCTCAAAGGGGCCACAACCAGAAGAGCAGAGGCAGAATAAAGGCCGTGAACAGGCCATTCAGACCGATAGCCAGTCCGGCAATCGCTCCGCCGAGCCGGTTCAGCTCCAGCATTCGCGCCGTGCCAATCCCATGGGCGGCGGTGCCAACCGCCAAGCCCATGGCCGTCATTCTCCGTACCCCGATCAACCGACAGAATTCCGGGCCGCAAATTCCTCCCAGGCAACCGGTCAAAACCACCAGCGACGCCGTAAGGGAAGGAACGCCGCCGATCTTTTCCACGATGCTGATGGCAATGGGGGTGGTCGCCGATTTAGGGGCCAGGGAACGGACCACAGCCGGGCTGGCACCCAGCA
>JARRKW010000634.1:0-1163 GCA_037387645.1 Desulfuromonadaceae bacterium | reverse complement strand
CCGTTTTTCGATCTGAAAGACCGGTTCTTCCCCCTCCTTCCACTGGGCAATGCGAATCTTTCCCGAGACCACGCCGGTGTCCACCCCGACGTAGGGCAGCGGTTCGGTCAGGGCAAAGGCGCCGCGGCAGACCTCCCGCTCCTCCCCCGGCTGCGGTGGGACGCAACGGCTCATATAGCTGCTGCGCTGTTCGGGGGTGCCTTTTTCGTGGATGGGCGAGAGGGCCAGGTTGCTGGCCAAAGAGCAGGTCGCGGCGCCGCCATCCACCCAGGAAAGTTCGAAGGCGACCAAGGACAAGGCCAGATTTTTCGGTCCCTCGATAAAACCACCGTCTTCCAGATCCATGAAAACGGTAGTGATCCCCGTTTCGTCGAATCCCTGCAACAGTTGATCTTTCCTGGCGTTCCATTCATGGCTGTTGCGGGCGCCTTCGGCCACCAGGTGGGCGACCACCCCCCGCGCTACCGAACGTGACGATTGCACTACCATCTGTAAATCAAAACGATCGGAAAAACGCCACATAATCTGGCGGACGTCATCTCCGGGGAGGGTGCTCATAGCTTGCATCGGACTCTTTTCAACCTGACTGTCACTCATCATACCTCTCCAAAATTTTTTGATTAACTTGCAAACATCAACTGTCGTTTCGGCCCCGGAGGTCCGTTGGTAACCACCTCGTATCGGATCAATAAAAGTTACGCTGAATCGATTTTAAAATGAAAAAACTAGAGGATTCTAGTTTGCATCGGCCCATGAAGCAAGAAAATTCAACCGCCCTAAACATTCGACAGGCCTGAATCGTCTTGGGTTTCAGACCAATTTCTGGTCGGAAAACAGATTGCGCGGGGAAAGATGACCCTATCATGGAGGGGTCGTTTGCCTGATCTGCCCAAGCGGGGAACGCCCGGAATCAGCAGGACGGCAGACGATAAAACAGCAAAAAGCCCCTCCGAAATACCTCACATATGACATTAACTCAAACAGTGCAAACCACTTAATAATAGGAATTATTTATGGATTGACAGGGCTATAAAAATCGGCTCAACGAAGCACCCGGATGAGACTGCAACAGCGGATGAAAATCTCAATCGTTCCGACAACCCCCATCCCCCTTGAACGCCATGGAGAGTCTTACGGTGGCGGCGACATTGCGGGCGGTTTTC
>JARRKW010000633.1:0-1221 GCA_037387645.1 Desulfuromonadaceae bacterium | reverse complement strand
GTTTTTGCATCGTTCACGCCCTGGATCGCGCTCAGCGTGGGGATGTTGAGACCGGGCTGGTGTTTTGCGGAACCAATGCCTGGAAAGCCCGTCGCATTGAGACGGTCAAGGATATCTTTACGGAGTTTTTTGCCGAGGCCGATATGGAATCCCCGGTTGGGGTGGCCTATGGTTGAATGAAAATTCCAGCTTCGGTTCTTGTCACGGGCGGATCATTTTGATCCGCCCGTGACATTTTTCGCAGAAAAAACAAACTAAAGCACTTTTTCTAATCCAAGAGCTTGTCATCCCCGGTAGAGCTAGGGTAAAATGAACAAATTTGGCGGCGAATCAGAGGATACGGTTTCAATAAGGGAGTTTTCATGACGGATACGGCGGAGAAATTCATCCCCAAGTGGATTGCCTGGGAGTCGACGCAACGATGCAATCTTAACTGTGTACACTGTCGTTGTTCTTCAGATATGAATGCGGCGGCCGGGGATTTTAATACGGAAGAAGCCTTCAAGCTTATCGACGACATCTGCGAGGTCAGTAAGCCGGTCATGGTCCTTTCCGGTGGCGAACCGCTGCTGCGTGAGGATATTTTCGAGATTGCTCAATATGGTACCTCCAAAGGGCTGCGCATGTGTATGGCCACCAACGGTACCCTGATTACCGATGCCGTTTGTGAACGTATGAAAGCGGCCGAGATCAAAATGGTCTCCCTCTCTCTGGATGGTTCGACGGCGGCCATTCATGATGATTTTCGCTCCTGTCCGGGGGCGTTTGAAGGGGTTATTCGTGGCGCCGAGACGCTCAAGCGCAACGGCATCAAATTCCTTATCAACTCCTCCTTTACCAAACGGAATCAACAGGATATCGGCAATACCTTCAAGCTCGCCAAAAGCCTGGGGGCCACCGCCTGGTACATGTTCATGATCGTGCCGACCGGTCGTGGCGAGGAAATCATGAACGAATTGATTTCCAAGGAAGATTATGAAGAGATCCTGTCCTGGCATTACCAGCAGGAAAAACAGGAAGACGACATTTTGATGCGTCCCACCTGTGCGCCCCATTACTATCGGATTGTTCCGCAGATGGCCAAGGCCGAAGGGGTCGATTTTCAGCGGCGCAGTCTGACCTTTTCCACCGGCGGCGGCAAAGGCTGTATTGCCGCCCAGACCATTTGCCTGATCGACTGTTTCGGGAATCTCAAACCCTGTTCCTACTTCCATTCCTCGG
>JARRKW010000632.1:0-1222 GCA_037387645.1 Desulfuromonadaceae bacterium | reverse complement strand
GTTGGGGGTGGCCTGGGGCACTGAAATGACCAGCGGCCCCCTCTACCTGGTGGTGCAGGAGCTCTGCCTGCGCAACAACCTGCCCATGCCCAAGGTCTACCTACTGCCCAAGGCCACCCCCAACGCCATTGCCACCTGTCGCAATCCGCAACATGCGGTGGTAGCCGCCACCGAGGGCATTCTGCAGATCCTCTCCCGGGAGGAACTGATGGGGGTCATGGCCCACGACATGAGCCACGTCAAGCATCGTGATATTCTCATCGGCTCCATCGTCGCCACCATCGCCGGCGCCATTTCCTATATGTCGCACATGGCCCAGTGGGCCCTGATCTTCGGCGGCGGGGATGATGAGGACGGTAACCCCTTCGCCATGATTCTGATGATGGTGCTGGCCCCTCTGGCCGCCATGCTGGTGCGGTCAGCCATCTCCCGCTCCCGGGAATACGAGGCCGATCGGGGTGGCGCGAAATTGTGCGGAAATCCCCACTATCTGGCCAGTGCCCTGAGTAAAATCGAAATGGCTAACCGCCGCCAGCCCATGCCGAAGGTCAACGAAGCCACCGCCCACATGTTCATCGTCAATCCCCTGAAGGGCGGAGGCCTGCAGTCCCTCTTTTCCACCCACCCTCCCATGGAGGAACGGGTCCGGCGCCTGGATAACATGACCATTCTCTGAGACACGACCGGGCTGCATTTTTTCACCGACCAGGGGGGCGCTTGACGCCCCCCTGGTTTTTCCATGGAAAGGTTTTCCCTTTGCCCGCTGCCAATCCACGCCAACTGGCCTTTGCCGTCCTTAGCCGGGTCGCCGAAGGCGCCTATGCCGATCTGGCCCTCGATGCCGAATTGGCCCGAAGCAAAAACCTGGATCCTCGGGACCGGGCTCTGGCGACCGAACTGGTCTATGGGGTCCTGCGCCAACAGGGCCGTCTCGATTACGCCCTGGCCAAGTTCTGCAATAAACCGTTGTCCAAGGTTGAGGCCAAAGTTCTGACCCTGCTGCACATCGGCGCCTACCAGCTGTTGCTGCTTGATCGGGTGCCGGCGGCAGCGGCGGTCCACCAGACTGTGGAACTGGCCCGACAGGAAAAACTGGAGCGGGTCACCGGCTTTATCAACGGCATCCTGCGAGCCCTGCAGCGCGGCCAGCAACAGCTGACCTGGCCCGAGCCGAGCGAAGCGCTGCCCTATCTGGAGCAGCTGCTGGCTTTTCCCCACTGGC
>JARRKW010000631.1:0-1238 GCA_037387645.1 Desulfuromonadaceae bacterium | reverse complement strand
GGTTGGATATGCTCCATGCCGGCATTCGGGACTACTTTCCCCTGCTGCTGTTGATCGGTTGCTGCGGCCTTGGTTATCTGCTGCTCTGCGGTGCCGTCCTGCGGCGGCAACAGGTCCTGCGGTTCCGTTGGTTTCCGGTCGCCCTGGGACTGCTGATTTGCGGCGGCTATCTGTCGCCGCCCCTGAACGATCTGTTGCGGTCCGTGCGGGGTGGGGTGGCGCGGGTCGAGGGGGCACAGCTGTGGGAGCATTTCGGTGAACTGCGGGAGGCGCGGCCGAGGGCGGTCTTTACCGGTTCCAGGCGGCCCAATGTGGTGCTGATTTATGCCGAGAGTCTGGAACAGCGGTTTTTCGACGAAACCCTGTTTCCCGGCCTGCTCCCCCATCTGCAACGGCTTGTCGAGCAGTCCACCGCCTTTGCCGATGTTGCCCAGGGGGTGGGGGCCGGCTGGACCATCGCCGGCATGGTGGCGTCCCAGTGCGGCTATCCCCTGGCCCCGTCCCATGAAGTCGGCGGCAACGATTTGAGTCTGTTTGAGGACTTCCTGCCCAAGGCCACCTGCCTGGGCGATATTCTGTCCCGGGACGGTTACCAGCTGACCTTCATGGGCGGCGCCGATGCCCGTTTTGCCGGCAAGGGTGCCTTTCTGCGTTCCCATGGCTATACGCAGATCATCGATCGCGATATCCTGCTGGAGTCCCTGGCGGATCCAGCCTACGTCCATGGTTGGGGGATCTTTGACGACACCCTGTTCGAACGGGCCTACGACCAGTTCCTGCGGCTGAGTCGGCAGCAGACCCCCTTTCTGCTGACCCTGCTGACCCTGGATACCCATAATCCCAACGGTTTTTTGTCCAGCTCCTGCGGAAACTACGGGACGGGGGACAACTCCTTTCTGAATTCCGTGCACTGTTCCGATCTGTTGCTTTCCCGTTTTATCGAGCGTATCAGAAACTCCCCCGATTCGGACAGCACCATCATTATCGTCCTGAGCGACCACCTGGCCCTGCGCAACCGGGCCACCCCCCTGTTGGAACGCTCCCAACAGCCGAGCCGGTTGCTCTTTCTGGTCAATAGCCCGGAAGGGAAAAAAGGGGTCAATGCCAATCCCGGCCTGCACTATGACATTGCACCGACCATTCTGGATCTGCTGGGATATGAGCTGTCCGGTCAGCTGGGTTTTGGCGCCTCCCTGATCCGGGGGCCGGGCTATCTGCCCGGCAAATTCGGGGTGGAG
>JARRKW010000630.1:865-2132 GCA_037387645.1 Desulfuromonadaceae bacterium | reverse complement strand
GGCTCCCCTGCGGGATCTGTTCAACCGGGCCCTGGCCTCGCTGGGCGAGGAAGAGCTGCGTCCCCTGAGGGCAAAATGGTTCGGCCCGGCGGCGGCGACGGCGCTACCCACGGCTGATTCGGGGTCGGCCGATTCCATGGTGGAGGAGGCTTTTTTGCAGGCCGTTTCGGATCGGCCGGATCAGGTGGTGAGTTACCGTTCCCAGGGACGCGAATATCTGGCTTTCAGTACGCCGGTTTTCGGCGATGGTGAATATCTCGGCATGATCCTGCCGGCCGACGTTATTCTCAAACCCTACATGAAAACGGTGGCTATCTCCTTGGGTGCCGCCTTGATCGCCCTGCTGTTTTCCCTGCCGTTGATCCTTTACAGCACCTCCCTGATCGTCAAGCCGATCAAGGCCCTGATGGTGGAGAATGAAAAGGTCAAAAAACGTGAGTTTGAAAGGGTTACAACGGTCAAGTCGAATATTTGCGAATTGCTTGAATTGTCCGATTCCCTGGTTGCCATGGCCGGCAGCATTCAGGCCTATCAGAAGGCCCAGGAAGAGCTGATGGATTCCTTCCTGCGTTTGATCTCCGAGTCCATCGACGCCAAATCGACCTATACCAGCGGGCATTGTAACCGGGTGCCCGAACTGGCCACCCGTCTGGCCCGGGCCGCCAGTGCCAGTGAGCTGCCCTGTTTTACGGGGTTTCGCATGTCCGGAGTCGACCAATGGCGGGAGTTTCGCCTTGCCGCCTGGCTGCATGATTGCGGCAAGCTGGTTACCCCCATCCATGTGGTCGATAAGGCTACCAAACTGGAAACCATCTACAATCGGATTCATGAGGTGCGCACCCGGTTTGAAGTGCTCTGGCGGGATGCCCGGATCGATGCCCTGGAAAAGCGCCTGGCCGGAGGCGAACCCGGGACAATTGAAACCGATTTGCAGCGACATTTGCAACAGCTGGTTGAGGATTTTGGCTTTGTGGCCGACTGCAACGTCGGCGCCGTCTCGATGGACCCGGCGAATCGACAGCGCTTGCAGGGCATCGCGGCAAGGACCTGGGTGCGCCATTTCGATAATCGCATCGGACTTTCCAAGGAGGAGGAACAGCGTTGGCCGGAAGGTGCGATCGCTCCTCCGCCCGCGACCGAAAGGTTGCTGGCGGATAAGCCCGAACACCTTATGGCCCATGACGATGCCAAGCTCCGGAAATACGCAGCCACCCGATTCAACCTGCCCCTGCCCGAAGTTCAGTATAATTTCGGAGAGGTCTACAAT
>JARRKW010000630.1:0-851 GCA_037387645.1 Desulfuromonadaceae bacterium | reverse complement strand
GCTGCTACGGATTCCCGAATATGCCGGCAACCATCATGAGACCCTGGACGGGAAGGGCTATCCCCGTGGTCTCGATGCGGCGGAGTTGTCGATTCCGGCAAGAATCATGGCGATTGCCGATATTTTCGAGGCCCTGACCGCCGTCGATCGCCCCTATTGCCGGCGGCGAACCCTTTCCGAGGCCTTGCACCTCATGGCGGAGATGAAACGGGCCCGGAAAATAGACGGCGATCTTTTCGAGCTCTTTTTACGCAGTGGCATCTATCAAGAGTATGCCGAGAAATATCTGTTGCCGGAACAGCTGGACCAGGTCGAAATCGAACCCCTGCTGGGTTGACTGGTCACTGCCGCCCGGACTTGCAATTTTTCAATTTTGCATTATTCCTTTCTAGGAATATTTAACTGTTTCTCGAAAGGTCGGTTTATGATCGGTCAGGTGGTGCAGCAGTCTTCTCCCCGGGATCCCGCGGTTCTGGAAAGCCTCGATTTTTTTCGCAAGGTTTTCGACGACATCCCGCTGAAACCCTTTGCCATTCGGCTGTGGGACGGTTCGCAATGGCGGCATGGTAGCGAACCCCCGCTGTTTACCCTGGACATCAAACACCCCCTGGCCCTGCGCAGCCTGTTCTGGAGGCCGACCGAACTGTCTCTGGGGGAGGCCTTTGTCGCCGATGATTTCGATGTTCAGGGGGATCTGGAAAATTCTTTTTACCTGGCCGCGTTCCTGCTTGAGCGCAATTGGCGCATGACCGATATGCTGCATCTGGCCCGCAAGATGTTTCAGTCGTCGACAAAAATAGCGCCGGATCTGCGCCGGCGGAAACGGGACACGCAGGCCATTCGCGATTGTG
>JARRKW010000629.1:0-1269 GCA_037387645.1 Desulfuromonadaceae bacterium | reverse complement strand
CCCATATCTTCGACAAGTTCTATGAGGTCGGAGTCATTGAAGAACACTTTACCGACAAGGTCGCTTTTAAGGGGAAGGGGACCGGTCTGGGGCTGACCATCGTCAAGGGGATCATCGACATGCACGGTGGGGAAGTCTGGGTGGAAAGTCCCGGTTGCGATCCCGAAACCAACCCCGGCAGTACCTTTCACATCCTGTTGCCCATCCTCTCCGTCGACCAGGGGGCGGAGATTTCCGCCACAAGCTGATGAAATCCGGTTTTTCCCTTGCAGGCATGGCCAAATTTCGGTATATAGACAGCGCCCATGCCGGGAGCGGGGGAGAGTTGCGTGCGGATTTGCCTTTTAGCCAGTGGAAGCCGGGGGAATGCCCTCTACATCGAAACAGCGGAAAGCCGTATTCTCATCGATGCCGGACTCTCGGCCCGGGAGTTGACGGCCCGTCTGGCGGGTATCGGTGTAGCGGCAGAAGATCTTGACGCTCTGCTGGTGACCCATGAGCATACCGACCATTGTCAGGGGATCGGTCCTCTGTCCCGCCGGTACCAGCTGCCTGTCTATCTGCATCATCAAACCCGTGCTGCGCTTCCTAAATTGGGTCGGATTCCCGAACTGCATGAGTTTGCCAGCGGCGACGTTATCGAATTACGCGATCTGCGGATTACCACCTTTCCCATCACCCATGATGCCGTGGCTCCGGTGGGGTTCGCCATCGAAACCGCCGAGGGGAAGATCGGCGTGGCCACCGATCTGGGGATCGCCACCCGTCTGGTGTACGAACGGCTGCAGGATTGCCGGGTGCTGGTGCTGGAATCGAATCACGATGAGGAGATGCTGCGGGATGGACCCTATCCCTGGCCGCTGAAGCAGCGCATCCGCAGTCAGCACGGCCATCTGTCCAACAGTGCCTCGGCCGAGTTGTTGTCCGGGTTGGTTTCGGCTAAACTGGAAGCACTCTTTCTGGCCCACCTCAGCGAGCAGAATAATCTGCCGGAGCTGGCCCGGCAGGAGGCCCGGACTGTGCTCGAACGGCAGCATGTCTGTGCGCCGCAGCTGTTCATCGGTTGTCAGGAACAGGCGACGGTTTGTTTTGATACCTTCTGTTCATAAGGGGCAAGAGTAGGGCAGGGGATGGCAATCCCCTGCCCCGATCGTTTTTGTCCGCGGCTTAACATAGGAGAAAGAATGGCCTGGAGAATTGTTGTAGGACTGCTGGACGGCGTCAAGGACGCCCGTGGCGAGCGGGTCAGACGGGAAATCAAGGAACATC
>JARRKW010000628.1:1282-2303 GCA_037387645.1 Desulfuromonadaceae bacterium | reverse complement strand
TTCCGGGTAACGATCCGGCGCAGCGCCTCCAGGGGCGTCCCATCGACACCGACGTCGCGGGCCAGCATGCTGGAGGTGCCGGAACGCAGCAGGGCCAGCAGCGGCGGCGGGTTTTCGCGGGGATCTTCCCCGTACAGGGCGGTCAGGGTGGCCTGGACCGTGCCGTCGCCGCCATTGATGACCAACAGATCGACCTGTTGTGCGGCCAGGGTGGAAAGGGCCGCCTTGATGGTCGTCGGCGTGCTTCCTTTCGCCTGCACCAGGTCGGGCCGCCCTTGCAGAAAGGCGGCGAGGGCGCCGCCCCCCTTGCGGTTGCCGCCGCTGCGCGGATTGGTCAATACACCGATGCGGAATTGATCGGTGCCGGCGAAGGGCAGTGAGCTGGATTCAGGCATAAGCGCGGTCTTGGCTCAGCGGCCGGTGTTGGAAAAACAGCGTTGGGCCAGGGTCGGGTTGGGCGTATCCGGATCCAGGTCGAGAAACCAGGATCGCAGCTCCATCCCCTGGCGGCGCTGTTGAAAGCCCATGACCAGCCGGGCCACCAGGAACAGAGTGGACAGCAGGGTCCAGATGGCCACGGCCAGCAGACCCAGATCCGGGGTTCCGGTGAACAGACTGATCGTCAGCAGGATCAGGTTGGGATTACGACGCCCGGTAATCAGGCGGAAGTAGGAATCGATGGGTTGCCAACAGAAAATGCCGGAGGGTTCCAGCCATTTCTTGAAAATACCCTCGCACAGCCGTCCGCCGATATAGCCGATGAAAAAGACATAGATCAGCAGGGTAATGGGGAGCTCGCAGCCGGGTACCACGGTGGGCAGGCTGAGAGCCCAGAGCAGGTACCAGAAGGGGGGCGAGATGAGATCGATGCCGTGGTCGTAGATGTTGCCGAGCTGGCTGGAGTTGACGGTCACGCGGGCCAGTTTGCCATCCACGGTGTCGAGAAAGGTCATGCCCCAGGCGGCGATCAGACCGGTGGCGTAATAGCCGTAATGAAACAGAAACCCGGCGGCGATGACCA
>JARRKW010000628.1:0-1269 GCA_037387645.1 Desulfuromonadaceae bacterium | reverse complement strand
GATGACCAGCAGCAGGCTCAGGGAGGTTACCTGGTTGGGGGTGATGTTTTTGCGGGCACAGTAGCCGGTTGCCCATTGCGCCGGAACCGGCCAGAGCCATTTGGTGACCAGATCGGTGACGCCCTTGTAGGAGCCCGAAAAGAGCCGTTTTTCCAGCTGTTTCCGATTCCCCTCGGTAATGGGCAGCAGGTAGGGCGGGTCAATTTTACGCAGTTTTTTCAGATAGTTGGGGGCAAGGCTCTGGGGGGTTTCAAAGGCCAGGGCGGACAGCTTTTCGGCCGAACCGGTACCGAGCAGCAGGTCCCGCACGACCGGCGCCAGAGCCGCGTCGACATGGGCGGCGACGGCAACGATCGGATCCGGCGCGGCGGTCTGCAGAACCGTTCCCGGGTTTTGTACCAGACTCTGAATCAGACGTTCGTCGTAGAGATAGTCGGCCCGCAGCAGCAGTACCGAGTCCTGGTCCGGCACCGCTCCGGGGTCATCGATGCGGTTGTCGACATGTATTTTCTTCAGAATGCGGTCGAGGCGCTCGCGGCTGCTGAGGCTCCAGAGGCGCACGGGGGTCTCTGCCAATATCAAAGCATGAATAGCCATGGTTTCTGCTCTTGGAAAAAATTCAACTGACGGGGCGAAATGGAATCCTGATGGAAAAAACCGAATCGTTAGCATATGATGAACCCATGTCATCTGTAAAGTCGTTTTTCCAAGCGGAACAGGGGAGCACTTCCTTCCCGGCGGCAGCGCCGGTGGAGACGTTTTCGCTGGCGCATTTTTCCGACCCGCATCTGTCCTCTCTGGCGGCGGTTTCCCCCCGCGATCTGCTCTGCAAGCGCCTGCTCGGCTATCTTTCCTGGTGGCGAAAACGCCGCCGCATTCATCGTCGGGAGATTCTGGATGCCCTGCTGCGGGATCTGCGGCAGGTGGCTCCGGATCACCTGGCGATTACCGGCGACCTGACCCACATTGCTTTGCCGGATGAATTTCGTCAGGTGGCCCGGTGGCTGGAAAGGGTGGGCCCTCCGCAGGAGGTCACGGTAGTGCCCGGCAATCACGATGCCTACGTGGCTGTTCCCTGGCGGGACGGCCAGGCCCGCTGGGCTCCTTATCTGGCCGCTGACGGCACCGATGAGGGCCCACCCTTTCCAGCCATTGGCCCACCTGACGAAATTCATCCGGCAAAGCAATGTGGGTCAAGTCGCCGGTAATCGCCAGGTGATCCGGAGCCACCTGCCGCAGATCCCGCAGCAGGGCATCCAGAATCTCCCG
>JARRKW010000627.1:0-2457 GCA_037387645.1 Desulfuromonadaceae bacterium | reverse complement strand
CCATGCTGTCGCAGGCCCTGGAATTGTTCGAACTCTGGCATGGGGACGATCCGGAAGGGATGGCCCTGGCCGCCAACTGGCGTCACGCCATGGCGCAAAACAGTGGTGAGCAGGAACAACGCACCGCAGGGTCGCCCGATCGACGCAAAGGCCGTCGTCCCCGACGCCGCCCGCGCAAACCGAAAAGAAGCGGCCCGACGACCTCCTGAAGCCGAATGAGCCGTTCAAGGCATGCTTTCGGAGCCGTCGATGATACCGGGCTGCTCACGAATTTGACCGACAGCCGCAGCGGGGCCAGCGGCGTCCCGTTCAGAACAATTACCGACATTGTTTCCGAGCCATGAACATTCTGCTGATCAATCCGCCCAACTGCGGTCGTTCCATCCCCGAAGAGCGCTACGGAATTACGACCATCAAACAGATCTTCCGCGGCGAACCCCTGGCGTTGGAAACACTGGCCGGAAACCTGCCGGAGCACGAGGTCAAAATTCTGGACCTGAAGGTCGAGCCCCAGGCCCTCGAAGGGGTTCTGGCCGACTTCGCCCCCGACCTGATCGGACTGACCGCTGTCACCTGCGAAGCCAACAGTGTGCTGGCTTTGGCCGAACGAATCAAGCAGGCCGGCAAGGCCACGGTGGTGGTCGGCGGCATTCACGCCAGCTGCGACCCGGAATTCTTCAATCGCAAGGAGATCGATTACATCGTCATCGGCCTGGGCAAGCAGAGCTTTCGGGAACTGGTCCAAACGCTTGTTCGGGGCGACGGGGCAACAGCTGATATTCCGGGCGTATGCCGCACCAGCCCCGGCCGGAAACTGCGCTGGCGGCCGCGCCGCTACGACCTCACCGACCTGGTGGCGGAACAGCCGCCGCGCTACGACCTGGTGGCGGGCTACCGCGCCCACTATACCCTGGCCGCCCTGGGCGCTCCCCTGGGCTTTGTCAGCTCGGCTTTCGGTTGCCCCTATTCCTGCTCCTTCTGCTCCATCGGCAAACTGACCGACGGCCGTTATCTGAGCCAGAGCGCCGAGCGGGTGGTGCGCGATATCCGGCTGCTGGGGGAGATTCCGGTGATCCGCCTGGTGGATGCCAACACCTTCGGCAATCCCGACCATGCCCGCCGACTCTGCCGAACCATCCTGGCGGCGGAGCTGCAGAAAAATTTCATCATCGATATCCGTTCCGACAGCGTCGTACAACAGAAGCCGCTGCCGATCAGAGCCTGAACCATTTGGACAAACAGAATTCAGCCCGCAGCAATCTGGAAGCCATCGAATTTCTGCATGAGCTGGGTATCAACATTGTCGGCGACTTCATCGTCTCGCCCGATTACCGGGAAGAGGACTTCACCCGTCTGGCCACCTACGTCGCCGAAAATGCCATCGAGCTGCCGATCTACACGGTCCTGACGCCTCTGCCCGGCACCCCCCTGCATCAGCGCATGGGGGAGCGGATCCGTATCCGGGATCTCGATTACTATACCCTGGCCAACGCGGTGACCCCGACGGCCCTGGACGAGGCCGAGTTTTACCAGCAGTTTGCCGCCCTCTACCGAGCCGGCCACAATAAAATCAAGCTGTAAAGGGCTACCCTAATGGACGTATACATCACCGACTTCGGGGCCTTCCTCCCCAATGCGCCGATCCCCAACGAGCAGATGGAACGGATCCTCGACCGGACCCGGCAATTGCCGTCCCGCACCCGCCGTATCATTCTGCGCAACAACGGCATTAGCCGTCGTCACTATGCCCTCGATCCGGCCACCGGCCAAACTACCCACAGCAACGCCCAGCTCACCGCCGAGGCGGTGCGGCAACTGCGTCCCTACGACAATTTCGACCCGGCCGATATCGAATGCCTGGCCTGCGGCACCTCCTCTCCCGACCAGAACATGCCCGGCCATGCCTCCATGGTCCACGGGGAACTCGGCAAAGCATCCTGCGAGGTGGTCAGCACCGCCGGGGTCTGCGTCGCCGGCATGACCGCTCTCAAATATGCCTGGCTGCACGTGGCGGCGGGCCTGGTTGGCAACGCCGTCGCCACCGGCTCGGAACTTTCCTCCAACTATATGCGGGCAGACCTGTGCGGCGAAATTCCCAAGCCGGACCAGCTGGAAACGCAACCCGTTCTCGCCTTCGAAGCCGATTTTCTGCGCTGGATGCTCTCGGACGGCGCCGGCGCCGCCTTTCTCACCAATCGTCCGCCCCTTGCAAAACCGGCGCTGAAAATCGACTGGATCGAGATCGTTTCCTTTGCCCACCGCTTCGAGACCTGCATGTATGCGGGAGCGGTGAAATCGGAGGACGGCCGGCTTACCGGCTGGCGCGAATTCAGTCCCGAGGCGGCGCTGCGGCAACAGGTCATGCTGGTGAAACAGGACGTCAAGCTGCTCAATCGGGAAATCATTCCCACCTCGGTGGACTGCACCCTACCGCAACTGATCACCAAATACCAGCTG
>JARRKW010000626.1:0-1869 GCA_037387645.1 Desulfuromonadaceae bacterium | reverse complement strand
AAGCCTCTTATACTTCTCGCCTTTGCCCAATGTTCCTTTTCCATGGGGCTCGGCGCTTGTGGAAGGGCCGGAGGGAGAGGGCATGCTCTATACCGTTATACTGCCGCGAACCGTCGGGGAAAATCTGCTGCGAAAGACCGAAGCGATCCACAGGTTTCGCGACCCTGCCGATGAAATCGCACCTCTCTTTTCTTTTTTGCGGTAAGCGGCAGTTCTGGTTTCTTATTTCCTTGTATCGCTGGAAAACCCGTTCCGCTACGCCTGGGCGGCCACGCAGAAGCAGTTCCGCCCCTGGGCCTTGGCCCGATAAAGGGCCTTGTCCGCCGCCTGAATGAGGGCCTGGAAGGTCTCCCCGTGTTGAGGATAACAGGCAATGCCCTGTGACACGGTGAGATTCAGGATGTTTTGGGGATGGAAATCCAGAGACATGCTTTCAATGGCCAGGCGGATCTTTTCCGCGACTTCCTGGGCTGTTTCCACGGTTGTCTCCGGCAGCAGCAGCAGGAATTCCTCGCCACCGTAGCGATACAGCGTATCGCTGATTCGAATGTTGCTGTTCACCTGTTCGACAAAGTCCTTCAGCGTCTGGTCGCCGGCGACATGGCCATAGGCGTCATTCAGGAGATTAAAATAGTCCAAATCCAGCAGGATAATGGATGTCGACCGCCCGTGTCGCTGGCAGCGGGAGATTTCCGCTTTCAGATTGTGCATCATAACCCGCCGATTGAGAGTGCCGGTCAAATCATCCCGATCGGCGAGAATCTGAAGTTTGTGATTCGCTTCCTCCAGTTCTTCCGTCAGGGTGGTAATGAAATGGAACAGCCTGCTGGTGATCCGCAGATGACGGAAGCGCTGATGATCCCTGTCGAAGGTATTGTCATAGCGTAATTCGGCAGAGGACTCCGGTTTCCCTTCCCGCAGGGCAATGATCACCTGACTTGAATTCAGCAGTTGCAGTCGCCGGCCGAGGCGACAGAATTCCCCCGAGGCGTAAAATCCGGCTGCCGGAGCAATGGTTTGAAAGGGAAGGGTTTCAAATTCCACCTCCCGTTGCAGGGCGTAATAGCGACAGACGCAGGAGTAGAGATAAATGGCTTCGGGGGAAAAGGTGTTCAACTGTTTCAGCAGCTCGGGGATTTTTTTGAGAATACTGTCGATGTCCAGATACCCCAGCTGGGCGCTCTCTCCTTTGTAGACATCGGCGATGAGACTCACGCTGCCGTCCGTAGCGGTCGGCGTCTTTGGAATCAATGCCGAGATATTTGTCAAATACCTCCAGGGCATTGTTGCCGTCTATGGTCTGGATGGTGAAGTTTTCAACATCGGTCAGCAGCATGCGCAGACCAAAGGCTTTCCAACCGAAAAGAATTTTCGTTTTGATCTGCAGATCGGGGCCGGACAGGGCGACGGCGACAACCGCTTGCGGGGAAAGGTCGTGGTTGAGAAAAACCTGCGGAAGTTTTTGGGAGAGATTGTTCGGTGCCCCGCCGCCGAACAGCTGAACGGTGGGCAGCCGTTCATTGATGCCGTTCAGGATGAGGGCGCAATCCATCCGGGTGGGCAGGGCCAGCAGAAGAATCCCCTGCAGATGGTTCAGCGGTTGGAAGGAATCGCCCAACTGACGACCGGTTTCCTTTTCCGTGCCGGGGGGACATTCCAGCAGCAGCGGGGTCAGTTCGCTGGATTGGAAAAAGGAGATGGAAAGGTGGGTTGATTCCAGAAAAACCCGACCATCGGTGATCTCGCCGGCCGAGGATGAGCCGACAATGACAGCGTTGGGGAGAGCCGACCTGGTCAGCTCGATGAGTCGCCGGATCCAGTCATTGTCACTGATGCCGACAAACATCTGAACCAGGATGGATTTTGCCT
>JARRKW010000625.1:0-2054 GCA_037387645.1 Desulfuromonadaceae bacterium | reverse complement strand
CCGATGCGATCCCCCCACAGCCATCGGACACGGTGTAGGTAAAAATATCCTGGCCGGTAAAATTGCGGAGAGGGGTGTATGAAACCCCGGCACCGTCGGCAGTTATCGTTACCAGGCCGCCATGACTGCTTGGGGATACCTCTGTCACGGCAAGGCTGTCGCCATCAACATCCCAATCATTGGCCAGAACAGGAATGTTCACGGTGGTTTTTCTCAGCATTGCTATCGCATCGTCTACGGCTACGGGGATGTCATTGACAGCGGCCACAACGATCGTCACCGTCGCAACGTCACTATCCATCTCTCCGTCATTGGCAATGAAAGTGAAGCTGTCAGAACCGTTGAAATCGGCGGCAGGTGTGTAAACGAGATCGGGAGCAACGCCACTCAGTGTACCATGGGCCGGGTCGTCCATTACTCGGTAGCTCAACGCGTCGCCATCAATGTCGGAAGCCGACAGGGTAATTCCCTTGGCATTATCTTCGTTCGTGAAGACCGCCTGATCGTCGGCCACCGGCGGGTGATTCAGCTTGTTCACGGTTATGTCCACCATTGCCACGGCATCAGCTGCGCCGTAAACCACCTCGAAGGTAAAGCTGTCCGGGCCGAAATAGCCTGCGTTGGGTGTGTAGGTAAGATGGGGGGCCGTGCCGCTCAAGGTGCCATGGGCCGGGTTTGTTTCGACGGCGTACGTCAGCGTGCCACCGTTGCCCACGCTGCCGGAAAGGACAGCTGGGCATAGGAGCTAGTATCAAAGGCCCTCACCTCCGGAGTACCGGACCAGGCAAAATAGACGATGTCCTCTGCGGGGTGATAGACCACACCGATGGGTTGCTGACCTGCGTACTGGCCAATGGCATTTATATTCTCCAGTTCCGCATCATAGATAAAGGTGCCACCATAGGTAGGAATGGCATACTGCGTCCCATCATGATTGACTCCCATCTCGTAGTTGTACCAGCCGGTGCCATCAGTGTATCCCGATTTCCGCAGCAGATCACCATCGCTTATCCTGAATCTGCCGAAAGGTCCATCCGAACTATTGCTCTCGGCAAAACCGACGATGGCGGCATCGCTGCTGCCGGTCAACATGGTGTTCTGCCAGACCGTGGCGAGCTGGGTTGTCGCGCCGGTGGCGGGATCGTAGCGTCGCATGGGGACCAACCCCGTGCCCTCGAAGGTGGAGGTGACGAGGATGGTGCCGTCGTTTCCGAATGCTGCGGTAAATGTTCCCCCCTCGTTCAACGCACGGGGGAAAGTGATCTTGCGGCTCACCCCGGTCGGAAGGTCCACCAGATAGATCCAGACTTCGGTTTCCGACCGTAACCGGTCAGCGACAGCCAGAGTATTGCCATCGGGTGACAGGTCAATCCCGCCCAAGTTGCCCCCTAGATCAATGGAAGGTAAATAGGTATCGGTACCGACCTGGTATTGCAGAACCAAGCTGCCGTTGGTGATGTAGACGATGTCCCGAGAGGAATCGTAGACCATGTCCACCCGGGCAGGAGCGGAGATAAACGTGCCTTCAGCGTGGACGCCGTAGGGAAAGCATGTGAACATTAAAACGACCAGGAGCAGTGCCAGGATGGGGCAGAGTTGCAGGGGGGATGATAAACGCGGATACTTGTACGATGGTGCCATGGGTTCCTCCTTTTAGGAACAAGAATTAATTGCATCAGAGACGGCCAGGTTTTATTGCTGTCGAATCAACCTGTTGTTACACCGGCAGATATAATCTCAAATTACTCAACCTGTAATAGCGCTTTTCATGCGGCGAAGGGGGCGCTGGTAAATAATGTAACTTATGCGACCCGTCGCCCAGCTTTTTCAGCCTGAAACGCAAAAAAGCCACCCAACCCTTTTCCAGGTCGGATGGCTTTTTGATACCAGCTATAATTGCCCATTATCCGCTACCCCCCGCAAAAATTCACATCATAGAAAAATCAACACTCCATTAATAATTCCAAATCAAAAGCAAGTCAATCACTATTTACCTGTGCACCGCAGGGGGCTACTCGCCTACTACGGTCGTGCCATCACGGCACAACCTGCGC
>JARRKW010000624.1:0-1336 GCA_037387645.1 Desulfuromonadaceae bacterium | reverse complement strand
CTTGTGGACGAGGCTATGCGTTATGACTCGCCCAGCGTCCCGGAAACGTAAATGGCGTCTCCGGGGCGCGCACCGGAACGACATACCTGCTCCTGCTTGGCCACGCTCCCCTCAACGGTGACCGATATCAGCAGCGGCCCCGGGGAACGGCAGGTGTCTCCGCCGACCAGCACCGCCCCGTAATCGCTGCAGGCCGATAAAAATCCGGCCATGAAGGCATCCAGCTCGGCCACGGCAAATGCGGGGGGAACAGCCAAACCCAGATAGAGCTGCCGGGGGGTTCCCCCCATGGCGGCAATGTCGCTGACGTTGACGGAAACCGCTTTGCGACCGAGCCGATAGGGATCGGTCCAGCAACGGCGAAAGTGGACCTCCTCCAGCAACAGATCGGTGCTGGTCAGAAGATGTTCTCCGGGCGGGATTTCGAGCACCGCGCAATCGTCACCGATACCGACGACGACCCCGGGTGTTGCGGCGACAAGCTGCCGGATGCGTTCGATTATACCGAATTCACCGAGGTCGGAGAGTTTCATGGAGAAGGTTCCAGCGCTTCCCTTAAAACCTCGTCCATGGTCGAAACGGCGATAAAGCGAATTTTGTTCCGCAAATTGGTGGGAATATCCTCAAGATCCTTGGTATTTCGGGCCGGAACGATGATCGTCCGGATTTTGGCCCGCACTGCGGCCAGGACCTTTTCCTTGAGCCCGCCAATGGGAAGCACCCGACCGCGCAGGGTGATTTCACCGGTCATCGCCACATCTTTATTTACCCGTCGACCGGACAGGGCCGAAATCAGGGCGGTGGCCATGGTCACACCGGCACTCGGGCCGTCCTTGGGAATGGCCCCGGCCGGCACATGAACGTGGACACTCAAACCATCGAGAAAATTTTCATCGATGCCCAACTCGAGGGCGTGGGCGCGGGCATAAGAAAGGGCGGCCTGGGCACTTTCCTTCATGACCTCCCCGAGATGACCGGTCAGCGTCAGTTCGCCCTTCCCTTTCATGGTACTGACTTCAACGAAGAGGATTTCTCCTCCGACCTCGGTCCAGGCCAGGCCGGTGGCCACGCCGATTTCACTTTCCCGCAGCTCTTCCTCGGGAAGATAGCGGGCCGGACCGAGAAAACCGGCTACCCGATTTTCCGATACCAGCACCGGTTGTTTTCGGCCCTCGGCGAAACGCCGAGCGACCTTACGGCAAACGCTGCCGATCTCTCGCTCAAGGTTACGCAGGCCCGCTTCCAGGGTGTATTCGGTGATGATTTTCAGAATCGCCTTGTCGGAAAAACGGACCTCCTTCAGCTTGAGACCGTTTTCCTTCAGCTGGCGCGGCAC
>JARRKW010000623.1:0-1342 GCA_037387645.1 Desulfuromonadaceae bacterium | reverse complement strand
GTCCGGTCGGGTCGAGGGGGAAAAGGCCTTTTATCGTCTGCTGAGCTGGACCGAAGGGGATTTCTGGTTTTCCCCGGGGGCGGTCGATGCCGAAGTGCGCATCAGTTTGCCGGTTGATCATCTGGTCATAGAAGGCATGCGGCAATTGGACGAAATGAACGCGCAACGGGAAACCCTGCCGCATGCCGAGAACTGTCTGCGGCTCAAGGTGCCGCGGGATCGCCTGCCGCGGGGCTTGCGTCCGACCACTCAGGAAATTCTGCTGTTGGCCGAGTATTATCCTTTGGTTCAGGACATACTGGATCATTGCCCGCGACCCGATTTCGAAGTATTGCAGATTCTCAAGGTGCTGCTTGAAAAGGGGGTGCTGGAAGAGTGGAAAGACAGTTCCGGGTCGGAAAACCAGCGCCTGCCCCTGTTGACCTCCGATGAAATCATCCTGATCAAGGACCATTTGGGCGAGCGGGATGTGTTCCTGGACCAGGCCTCGGCCAAACTGGTTTTGCTGGCGGCGGCCGCCGAGGATATCCGTCGTTTCATCCAGAGCCTACAGGGCATTGTCGAATTCGAACCGGCCCCCGAGTTTCTCCTCGGCGAGGACCGGCTCGGACTTGGCAATGTCGGACTGTTGTCCATTGCCGAAACCTTTTCCCTGCGTCTCTTCGCCTTGCCGGCCACGGCCGAAACGGCGCCGCTCTGGCCGCCTTTCTGCCGGCGCCTGTTTGGTGTGGTGTCCCTGTCCGGTTCGCAGGAACTTTTTTCGGCGGTTGAGTTCTTCAAGTTCAGATCCCGGGTGCCGGTGGTGCCGGTGACCTTTCAGGCCCCCCGGGAAGATGCTTTTTTGTTGCGCCGGGGCGACCGCAAGTGCCTGCGTGAGCTGTTGGTCTATTTTCTATCCAATTTCCGGCGGCCGTTGGCCGCCAGGGAGAACGCATGATCGATTTGCACACCCATACCCTGTTCAGTGACGGCGAGTTGATTCCTACGGAGTTGGTTCGACGCGCCGCAGTCGCCGGTTACCGGGCGTTGGCGATTACCGACCATGGTGACTTTTCCAATATGGATCTGATCATTCCCCGTCTGCTCCGGGTGACCGGAGATCTCAGCCGGGCCTGGGGACTTTCGGTCATTCCCGGCATTGAACTGACCCATATCCCCCCGGACCAAATTGCCAAGGCGGCCGATGCGGCCCGCAAGCTGGGCGCGCAACTGATTGTCTGTCACGGTGAAACCATCGTCGAGCCGGTTGCACCCGGTACCAATCGGGCCGCCATAGCAGCGGGAGTCGACATCCTCTCCCATCCCGGATTGCTTACCGCCGAGGAAGCCACCCTGGCGGCGG
>JARRKW010000622.1:0-2473 GCA_037387645.1 Desulfuromonadaceae bacterium | reverse complement strand
TCACCAGCGAAGTCGGCATGCCCCTCAAGATGTCTCAGCGCGTTCAGGTCGGCCTCCCCTGCGCCGTGCTGGAAAGTTTCCTTAAACTGCTGCGGGAATACCCATTCGAGGAACGGGTCGGCAACTCCCTGGTGATAAGGGAACCGGTCGGCGTTGTGGCCGCCATCACCCCCTGGAACTACCCGCTGCACCAGATTATCGCCAAAATCGTCCCGGCCCTCGCGGTCGGTTGCACCATCGTCCTCAAACCGAGTGAAATCACGCCGCTGAATGCCTTCATTCTCGCTGAAATCATCGCCGAATCCGACTTCCCTCCCGGAGTGTTCAATCTGGTCAGTGGTTTCGGTCCGGTTGTGGGCGAAGCGTTGGCGGTTCATCCCGAGGTGGATCTGGTCTCCTTTACCGGCTCGACCCGCGCGGGCAAACGGGTCTCGGAACTGGGCGCCCGGACCGTCAAACGCATCACCCTGGAGCTGGGCGGCAAATCGGCGGCCATCATTCTCGACGACGCCGACCTGAGCAAAGCGGTCAAAGGGGTACTCAACGCCTGTTTCCTCAATTCCGGACAAACCTGCTCCGCCCATACCCGCATGCTGGTGCCGCAGGAACGTTACGATGAAATCGCCGCCATGACCGTGGAAGCCGCCCGCGGCTTCACCCTCGGCAACCCCCTGGACAGCCAAAGCAAACTGGGCCCCCTGGTTTCGGCCAACCAACGACAACGCGTGCGCAACTATATCCACCAGGGGATCGAGGAAGGGGCGCAACTGCTTCTCGGTGGAGCGGAACCCCCGGAGGGACTGACGCAGGGCTACTATGTCCAACCGACCATCTTCGGTGCCGTCACCCCGGCCATGACCATTGCCCAGGAAGAAATTTTCGGGCCGGTCCTTTCCATCCTGCGCTACCGGGATGAGGAGGAAGCCGTGCGTATCGCCAACAATTCAAGCTATGGTCTGTCCGGCGGCGTCTGGTCCGGCGACCCGCAGCGGGCACAACGAATCGCTCGTCGTCTGCGCACCGGGCAGGTGGATGTCAACGGTGGTCGTTTCAACCTGCTCGCTCCTTTCGGCGGCTACAAGCAGTCGGGCCACGGCCGCGAATTCGGTCGACACGGACTGGAAAAAACCTATTCCACCGGTACCGGCGATGTCGGCGGCACCTTCCAGATCTCCCGGTTGTATTCCTGCATGGTGCGGTCGGTGGAAAATTTGCCGCTGGCCGCCGTATTGAGAATACTCATGCGGACCCAGCCGTCACGGTTGCCATAGGCTGCGGCGGCCCGCCGCTGGGCCTCGATGTAGCTACGGAAATCGGCGGCCACCAGCCAGGGATCCTGAGGACTACGGATGGCGGCAATGACGGGGTCAAAGATTCCCGGTTCAAAATGGTTGAAGTGACCGCTCGCCAGCAGGCGCATGACCCGCGCCAAGTCCTCATCCGCCGCGATAATGGCGTCGGGATCGTAATGGCCGCGCAAATCCTCGACCTCTTGCGCGGCCAGTCCAAACAGGAAGAAATTTTCCTCCCCGACTTCCTCCCGAATTTCGATATTGGCGCCGTCAAGGGTGCCGATGGTGACCGCTCCGTTCATCATGAATTTCATGTTGCCGGTGCCCGAGGCCTCTTTGCCGGCGGTGGATATCTGCTCGGAGAGGTCGCTGCCGGGGGCAATGGCTTCCATCTTCGACACACCGTAATTGGGCAGGAAAGCCACCTTGAGACGGTCGCCAACCGCCGGATCGGCATTGACCACATCGGCCACGTTATTGATCAGCTTGATGATATTCTTGGCCATGATATAGCCGGGCGCCGCCTTGCCACCGATAAGAACGCAGCGCGGGGTCCAATCGGCATCATCGCCGCGCTTGATCCGGTCATAGAGATGGATGACATGGAGGAGATTGAGCAGTTGCCGCTTGTATTCGTGGATCCGCTTGACCTGCACGTCGAACATGGCCTCGGGGTTGAACTGAACCCCGCATTGCCGTTGCACCAGAGCCGCCAGACGTTTCTTGTTCTCCTGCTTGATTTGCCACCAGTGGGCTCGGAAATCGGGATCCTCGGCCTTGGGTACCAACTGGGACAATAGTTGCAGATCGGTAACCCAGGCGTCTCCGCCCAGGGTTTGGGTGATCATTTTGGCCAGACCGGGATTGCAACTGGCCAGCCAGCGCCGGGGGGTGACCCCGTTCGTCTTGTTATTGAACTTTTCCGGCCAGAGCAAATAGAAGTCGTTGAACAGCCCCTGCTGCAACAGGCGGGAATGCAGTTCCGCCACCCCGTTGACGGAAAAACTGCCGACAATGGCCAGATAGGCCATGCGCACCTGCTGCACCGGACCTTCCTCAATGATGGACATCTGCCGCAGGCGGTCGGTATCCCCCGGCCAACGCCGCGCCACCTCGGCCAGGAAACGGGCATTGATCTCGTAAAGGATATCGAGCAGGCGCGGCAGCAGGTTCCGGAACAA
>JARRKW010000621.1:0-2452 GCA_037387645.1 Desulfuromonadaceae bacterium | reverse complement strand
AAACAAGTTTTTTGGGAGAGATTTTATTCCTTCCTTACCTAAAGCAGCAATGCTTCTGGTCAAGGTTGTAAGTTCTGCCGCCGTGACTACTCTGTCAGCTGTACCAACTATATCTGCAACTTGTTGGGCAATTTTCGGGTCTGCTTTAACGAGCTTCAAATATTCAGCAGGTTGCGCTGTAACCGGAAAAAATAGCGATCAGAACCGCGCCGATGGCGGCCTGCGGCCTGAGGATTTCGCGAATTATGTAACGATCAAGAATCAACGGGGAATCAATAAGGTGGCGATAGTCGTGACCAGGTGCGAAAAAGGAATTTTTCTTGACTGAAAGCCTCGACTTAGATATTTAATGGCGATGTCTGCTGAACGACAATGCCGGCACATACTAGCATGCGAAAAGGTTTTTTGGCAAGCGGTAGGGCCGGGCGAAAGCGTATTTAGTGCAAGGAGCAAACCTTTATGAAAGCGATTATTCTCAGCGCCGGTCAGGGTAAACGGCTGCTTCCCTTGACTGCAAGCCGGCCCAAATGCGCCGTTCCCGTTTTTGGCCAGGCCATGGTTGAATGGCAAATCGACGAGCTGCTGCATTGCGGGATTGAGGATATCACCATTGTTTTGGGGTATGGCGCGGAACAGTTCGAGACGCTGTTGGCCGAACGCTACGGCGAGGGCACCATCCAGACTCTGTTCAATCCCTTCTATTCGGTGGCGGATAATCTCGGAACCTGCTGGGTCGCTCGGAATCTGATGGACGGCGATTTTGTGCTGATCAACGGCGATACCCTCTTTCAGGCCCCGGTTTTGAAAAAACTGCTCGCCTCACCGGCGCAGCCGATTACGGTAACCACCGATCGCAAGGGCCATTATGATGGGGACGATATGAAAGTCATCCTGGATGGGGAGCGTCTGCTTCGCATCGGCAAGGATCTGCCTCTTGATCAGGTGCATGGCGAGTCCATCGGCATGCTCTGCTTCCGGGGCGAGGGACCGGCCCTGTTCCGTCGGACTATCGAACAGATCCTGCGCGATACCGCCGGACTCAAGCGCTGGTACCTTTCGGTCATTGACGAGTTGGCTCAGCAGATGCCGGTTTCGACCTGTTCAGGACCGTCTGCTCGCCTGAACCGAACCCCGATTGGGGCCGTACCTGATGCTGTAGCGCTGTTTTACAACGGGCGACCACGCGCCAACCCGGGCCGAGGTCGCCCGTCGTGTTTTGCCGCCGGTTTCCCCGGCTCCCCTCCCGGACCCAGCCCGGCTCAGGGAAGCTGTTCCCGTTTGCGCAGAATCTTCTCCGCCAGTTGCCAGTCCTCGATTTTATCGACATCGACCGCCGTTTCGGCCTCGGGCATCCAGACCACGCCGGCGCGAGCACCGGTAAGGGTCGAAAGTCTGGCCAGCCCCTGGGCGAGGGTCAGCCGACCGAACAGATAGCGCAATACGGTTATGGGGCCGAGGGCCTTGATGATCTTCAAAGGATTTTTCCGCTGTGCTTCCACTCTTTTCCAGAATTCCACCGCGCTGGCGGCCCGGGGGGTCAGGAAGGCGAAGAGGTTGCAGCCGCAGTAATTGTCGCCGCGTAATCGGGTCACGGTTCTGCGGCTCTCGGGAAAAGCCTGCTGTACCAGCTCGGCCCGGGCCAGACCGGCCACGACGTCGCAATCCGTCGCCAGCGCCTGGCCGCAGAAATAATCCACCATGGCCGGGGTGAGCAGGGCGTGGTCGGCCGTGGTCAGTAGGATCGGGGTGTCGTCGGTCAGGGCCTGCAGGGCGGCCAGGGCGCTCCGGCTGGGTGAATCGGCATTTTCCAGCCAGCGGATACGACCGTCGGCAACCCGTTCGGCCAGTTCCGGGCACTGTTGCAGCAGCCGGGAGGAGGAGCCGCAGACCAGGCAGCTGCCGACGGTTTCGGCGGCAGCCAGGGCGGCCAGCACCCGCAGCAGCATGGCTTTTCCGGCCACCGGAACCAGGGCTTTGCAGCTGACGCCGGCGGCTTGGGCGACGGCATCGTCGGGACCACGGTCACCGGCCAGGACGATAGCGGTGAATTGGGTGTGAGTTCGAGACATGGCCGGCTTTCTCAGTCGAGATGCTTCTGATAGATGCGATAGCGCTTGTAGGAGTAGCCGCCGATGGCTTCGATGATGTTGCGCATGCCCTGGTTGTCTTCCAGGATCCAGGACATTTCCGCCTCCATCATGCCGCGTTGGCGCACGCTGTCTCGCAGCGAGGTGATCATCATCAGGGCCAGGGTGGCTCCCAGCCGGCTCCCCTGAAAGCGCCGTCGGACCCCCATCAGGGGGACCCGGCCGGTCTTTACGCCGGCGATCTTGAGGCGCCACAGCAGTTTCAGCCAGCCCAGGGGCAGCAGGCGCCCGTTCAGATCGCGGATGGCCTCATTGAGGTTGGGAAAGACCACCATCATGGCGGCGGGATCCCCGTCCACTTCGGC
>JARRKW010000620.1:0-1767 GCA_037387645.1 Desulfuromonadaceae bacterium | reverse complement strand
TCCCGGAGGATCCAAGCTGCCGGACCAGATATTCCTTCTTGGCGATGCCGATGCCGTGCTCTCCGGAAACGGTGCCGCCCCAGGCCAGGACCTGCTTATAGAGCTCGTCGTAGAAGGCGTGGGCGCGGTCCATTTCTTCCCGGTCCCGTTCGTCGCAGAGCACGGTGGGATGCAGGTTGCCGTCGCCGGCGTGACCGAAGGTTCCGACCTTAAGGCGGTATTTTTCCGTCAGTTGCTCGATCAGAGCGAAGGTGTCGGCAAGTTTCGAGCGGGGAACGGTGGCGTCTTCCAGCAGGGTGGTCGGCGAGACCCTGGCCAGAGCCGACAGGGCGGTACGCCGGGCGGCGGCGAGATTGGCGGCCTCTTCAGCATCTTTAGCGAGATAGACCTCCGCAGCGCCGACCTCTTCCAGGATTCCCTTAACCCCAGCCGCCTCCTCGGCGACCTGTGCCGGGTGGCCGTCTACCTCGATCAGCAGCAGGGCGGCCATTTGCCGCGGCAGGCCGATTCCGACGTAATCCTCCACGCAATTGATGGTGGCCCGGTCCATGATTTCCATGGTCGAGGGAATGATTTTGGCGGCGATGATCCGCGACACCGCCAGGCCGGCGCTGGGAATATCGTCGAAGTAGGCGAGGAAGGTGCGTTTGGTCTGCGGTGGGGGAATCAGCCTGACCGTGATTTCGGTAATAATACCGAGGGTCCCCTCGGAGCCGACCAGCAGGTCCTTGAAGGCGTAGCCGGCGACATCCTTGACGCTCTTGCCACCGGTTTTGATCAGGCTGCCATCGGGTAGCACCACCTGTAAGGCCATGACGTAATCGCGAGTGACACCGTATTTCAGTCCGCGCAGACCGCCGGCGTCTTCCATGACGTTGCCGCCGAGGGACGAAATCTTCTGCGAGCCGGGATCGGGGGGATAGAACAGCCCCTTTTCGGCCGCCGCGTTGAAAAGGTCGAGGGTAATGACCCCGGCCTGACAGGTGGCGGTGAGGTTCGCTTCGTCGATTTCGATAATGCGGTTCATGCGATTCAGGCAGAGAACCATACCGCCACGGGCCGGGATACTGCCGCCGGAGAGCCCGGTGCCGCTGCCCCGCGGGGTGATGGGGATGCGCTGGTTGTGAGCAATCTGGACCGCTGCCTGTACCTGTTCGCTGCTGGTTGGGTAAACCACCAGCTCGGGGGGATGGTGGATGCCCGGGGTTGAATCGTAACCGAGGGTCAGCAAATCCCCCGGTATTCGTACCACGAGTACCGGCTGTCGGGCAGCGTGCAGCACTTTGCGGGTGGTGGTACCGAGCAGCGCGTCGCCAAGAATCGTATGGCGGTGGGCGCCCATGATGATCAGATCCGCGGCATGGTCGTCAGCGGCAGCCAGAATGGCCCGAGCCGGATAATCATCGACAATGCAGATCTCGGCAACCCGGTGGCTGCACTGGGCATCTGCGCAGCATTCTCTGGCGCAGAGATGGGCAATTTGTTGGCGCAGTTTCTCCTTGACCTGGTCCCTGGCGCTGGCATGCAATTCTTCCGATTGGTGATGGGAGATATGTAATTCTACCAGGCTTCGGGCAAAGTTCGACAGTGGCTCAAGGGCAGAAACGACAATGATTTCGGCTTCGTGCTGCCGAGCCAGGGCTAAAGCGTAACGAAAGACATAGGGGGCTCCGGGGTCGAGGTCGGTGGCATAGAGGATCCTGTTGATTTTGGGTAACATGGGTCACTCCCTTTGCGGATGGGATCGATGTTTGAGATGTCGTAGTC
>JARRKW010000619.1:0-1382 GCA_037387645.1 Desulfuromonadaceae bacterium | reverse complement strand
CCTGGCCAGCCGGGTGTTGTTGCCGCTGGCGAGTTTTCCGGCGGCAAACCCGGAGCAGCTGTATGCCGGGGTCCGGGAGATCGACTGGCAGGAGCATCTGGCTGTCGACGACAGCCTGTTGGTGGACGCCGTTGTCTCCCAGTCGCAGATCACTCATTCCCATTTTGCCGCCCTGAAGGTCAAGGATGCCGTGGTCGATCAGTTTCGGGATCGCCTGGGTCGGCGCCCCTCCATCGATACCGAACGCCCCGATCTGCGCATCAACCTCTATTTGCAGCGCGATAACGCCACCCTGAGTCTGGATCTCTCCGGAGACAGCCTGCACCGGCGCGGTTATCGGGAAGAAGGCGTGCTGGCGCCCATGAAGGAAAACCTGGCGGCGGCCATTCTGCTCCGAGCCGGCTGGCCCGAGATCGCCGCTGCCGGCGGAGCGCTGGTTGATCCCATGTGCGGTTCGGGCACCCTGCTCCTGGAAGGGGCGCTGCTGGCCGCAGATATCGCCCCCGGTCTGTTGCGTCCCTATTATGGTTTTCTCGGCTGGCGTGGGCATGATCCCGAGCTCTGGCAACAGCTGCTGGAGGAAGCCCGCCAGCGCCGGGCCGCCGGTCTGGCGCTGCTGCCGTCCATCTGTGGTTTCGATGCCGATGGCAAAGCCATTCGGGCGGCCTGGAGCAATATCGAGCGGGCCGGCCTGCGCGAGTATATTCATGTGGAAAAACGTCCGGTTGCCGAGTTGCAGGCGCCGCAAGGGGGGGCTGCCGGCGGCCTGCTGGTGGTCAATCCCCCCTACGGCGAACGGCTCGGCGAGGTCGAGGAGCTGGGGGAGCTCTACGGCACCCTGGGAGACCGTTTGAAGGCCGAGTTTTCCGGCTGGAAAGCGGCGGTGTTCACCAGTAACGTCGAGCTGGGGAAAAAGCTCGGCCTGCGGGCGAAAAAGATCCATACCCTCTACAACGGCGCCATCGAGTGCAAGCTGCTGCATATCGAGGTGCAGCCGGAAAACTTTGTCGACCGGCACCGGGCTCCGGCGAAGGTTGTGCTTTCCGACGGGGCGACCAGCTTTGCCAACCGTCTGCGCAAAAATCTCAAAACCTTCGGCAAATGGGCTCGGCAGGAAGGTATCGCCTGTTATCGCCTCTATGACAGCGATATCCCCGAATATGCCGTGGCTGTTGACCTTTACGCCGATCGGGTGCATGTGCAGGAATACCAGGCGCCCAAAAGTGTTGACGAACGCAAGGCCGCCCATCGCCTGCGCGAGGTGATGGCGGTGCTGCCCGAGGTGTTGCAGGTGCCGTCGGAGCGGATTTTCCTGACGGTACGCAAGCAGCAGAAGGGGCGGGAGCAGTACGGCAAATTCACGGAACGAGGGGAATTTATCG
>JARRKW010000618.1:0-1383 GCA_037387645.1 Desulfuromonadaceae bacterium | reverse complement strand
TGGTGGTGGGAATCAGGGCACAGGTAATGCCCAAATCTTCAGTTTCTCCCAGCAGTTGGTCGGGATCATAGAGACGGAAGGCCAAACCGAGCAGGGTAGCCACCGGACCCAGGGTGATGTAGCGTTTTTCCCAGTTGAGACGGATGCCCAGAATCTCTTGGCCCTGCCAGGTCCCCGGGCAAACCACCCCTTTATCCGGTATGGACGCCGCATCACTGCCCGCCTGGGGGCCGGTCAGGGCGAAACAGGGGATTTCTTCCCCCCGGGCCAGCCGGGGCAGATAAAACTTTCGCTGTTCCTCGGTACCATAGCGCAACAGCAACTCCGCCGGCCCCAGGGAATTGGGAACCATAACAGTTACCGCCGCCGTCAGACTGCGGGCGGCCAATTTGGTGATCAGAGCCGAATTGGCCAGGGCGGAAAATTCCAGCCCGCCATAGGACTTGGGGATGATCAGGCCGAAAAATCCCTTACTTTTGATAAAATCCCAGGCCTCTGCAGGCAGGTCCTGCAATTCGTGGGTAATTTTCCAGTCATCGAGGAGGGTACAGAGCTCGTTGACCGGGCCATCCAGAAAAGCCTGTTCCTCCTCGCTCAAAACCGCCGGGGGCAGGGACAACAGCTTGGCCCAGCGGGGCCGGCCACTGAACAGTTCCCCCTCCCAGCCGACGTCACCGGCATTCAATGCCGCCTGCTCGGTGGCGGAGAGTTTCGGTTTGACTTTACGAAAAGCTGCCAGAATCGGTCGGGTCAAAACGATTTTGCGAAGCTCGGGAAAATTCAATGGCAGGGCAATAATAATAAAAAGGCTCCAGAGAAGAATCAGACCGCCCCCCGGCCAACACCAGCTGGCATAGAGCAGGAATCCGGCCGCCACCAGGGTGTGGAGCAGCGGCTTGGCCTTAATCACGAGAAGCAACCAGGTTGCCAGCAAAAACAACGGAATAAGCAACATATTGTCCTCCCCTTTATCATAGCGGGACAGGTCCAGGGGTTCTGAAGTTCCGGTAAATCGGCTCAATCGTCCGTCAATGTCGCCGGGGGCAAATCGGACAGATGCTGATTGGTGACACCAATGCCATGCCTTTCCATAATCGGGCGCAAGCTGTCATAATCTCTGAAAAATTTCCCCAGGGTAATATAATACCCCATCTGCATGGTGAGATTGCGCACCGCACCACTCATGGGGTTCTGAAAAAACATCCGCGACTCTTCCCGGGCCGGTTCGATAACCACCACATCCACATCCGGGTGATTGCGCCGGCAAGCCTCCATGGCCAGTTCGAACTTGTCCCTGGTGCCAATCCGCTGGGCCTGCTCCCAGGCATAGGAGGCGCCCAGATTGCGAATTTTTCCACATTGCCCCGCCGTCAAGGTGGGCAG
>JARRKW010000617.1:670-2054 GCA_037387645.1 Desulfuromonadaceae bacterium | reverse complement strand
GCGCGAACATAAGTTATCCTCTGGTTGAGATTGCCAAGTTGCCGCTCAGTTTAGTCGGTGGCGGTGGCCGGGTCAATGTTTTAGGTGGTATCGATCTGGCGGTTGCCGCCGGCGAGACCCTGAGTATTGTCGGCAGCTCCGGGGCAGGCAAGACTATCCTGCTGCTGGGACTGAGCGGGACCTGGAAGGCGTTGGGGCCGGGGATATAAGGTCAAAACCGTCGGGACTCGCCCCGACAAGCGACCTCCTTTTTGATAAACGTCAAAAAGGAGGCACAAATCGTTTTCCACTGGCGTGGGGCGTCTGCCGGTGACCGATGGATTCATCACCGATTGTCCAAGGAAGCATACCGATGCGTCGTAGCATCTCACCCTTTTGCCAAGTGCCTTCCGCTGAAATTGACGCAGCCGGGTTATGCGACTATTCAGCCCAAAAGCTTCTCCTGGTTTTAAATCCCTCAACCCGTTGACATTCGGGGACGCAATCCCGGGGTCTCATGCCTTGTTATTGACTTCATCCCAGTTCCTTTGTTTTTGTTAATACTGTGGTAAAATATCCACTCTCTGGAGGGCAGAATGTTCGGACCAAGACCCATCCGCATCACTATTCTGGCCAATTTCCTGCTCAGTGTCGGGCTGATTGCCGCCGTCCTCCTGGGCCTTCAATACCACTACAGTCACACCCTGGCCGTTGCGGCCGCCAGCAAAACCTTTCGCCATATTACCCGGGAGGTCACACTGCACTCCCGGGTCAACGACGCCAGCACCGAAGACATCCTCTATCTGCTGCGGGAGTTTCCCTCTCTTGACCAGCTGCCGGGTCCGGGGAAGCGCCATCCGGGATTGGAACGTTTCGCCCGGGTGCTGGAGCGCCATCCCAACCTCTATGCTTTTTATATCGGTTTCGGCAACGGCGATTTCTATGAGCTGATCAATATGCACAGCTCCAGGACGCTGTTTTCCCATTACCAGGTTTCCGACAGGGTTCGTTGGGCCGTGATCAAGGTGGTGGGTGCCGATGGGGAGCGTACCGAATATCGCGAGTTTCTGGATGCCGATTTCAATCTGCTCGAAACCCGCAGCCAGCCCACCCATTACAATCCGCAGCAGCGCATCTGGTTTGCCAAGGCCCTGCGGGGGAGCGGCGTGGTGCGGACCGACCCCTATCTGTTCACCAATCTTCGGGCTCCGGGAGTGACCTATGCCATCCAGTTGCCCGGGGAAAAATCCGTGCTGGCCATCGACATCACCATGGAACATCTGCATGCCTTTTTAAACCAGCAAAGTCGGGACAGCCACAGCGAGATCTTTCTCTACAGCTCCAACGGCGACAAACTGGTTTCCTCCAGCAATTGGCATCGGGACTTCGTGGCTGCCGCGTCGGA
>JARRKW010000617.1:0-665 GCA_037387645.1 Desulfuromonadaceae bacterium | reverse complement strand
CTTTCGTTGACTGCGGAGGAACGGCAAATCCTGGTCTCTTATCCGGTGATTCGGATTTCCAACCAGAACGATTGGGCGCCCTTCGATTTCAATGTCGGCGGGGTGCCCATGGGCTATTCCGTCGATCTGCTGAAACTCATGGCCGAAAAGATCGGTCTGCAGTTGCAGTTCGTCAACGGTTTTGACTTTTCCGAACTGATGGAACTGTTCGAAAAAGGGGAGTTGGAGGTGGTACAGTCCCTCTATCGGACCGAGGCCCGGGAACGTCTCGGCCTGTTCAGCGCGCCCCTCTATCTTTTGCAAACCCATGTGGTCAGCCGTGAAACCGACCCGGTTGCCGCCATAGCCGATTTGAACGGGAAGACGGTTGCGGTTCCCAGGGGCTGGTATGCCGGGGATTTCCTGGCCGAACATTATCCGCACATCAAACGGTTGTCGGTGGCCAACGCCGTTGACGCCCTCAAGGCGGTGGCCACTGGCAGGGCGGATGCCGTGCTGGATACGCCTGAGACGGTGCATTATCTGTGTCGGAAATATTTCATAAACGGCCTTGTCGTCGGGCCGCATTTCGAAGCCCTGGACGGTGGCAGCGGTCAGGGCCTCTATCTCATGGTGCAAAAGGATTTGGCTCCCCTGCGGGATCTGTTCAACCGGGCCCTGGCCTC
>JARRKW010000616.1:0-1388 GCA_037387645.1 Desulfuromonadaceae bacterium | reverse complement strand
CTCGGCATCTTCAAACGGGTTTTTGGCCTGCCGGGCAAAGTCGTCTCCGACGTCGGCGAAGTTTTCAAATAAAAACGGGCCGACAGAAGTCGGCCCGCACCAGATATCGCGTCAGCAAGGGCACGCGGTCTGTGCCGCGCCCCCAATTACAACCATTCCACGCCATTTGCCACACGGACGCCATGGGCGAACATTTCCTCGACCGCGGCGGCCACCGCGGATTTTCCGCCAAACTGCTCCGCTTTCAGATAGTTGCCAGCTCGGGCGCCGCACAGGTTCAGGTCGATAACCCCCTCCAGCTCGCGATCGCGGAAATGTTTTTGGATCTCAATGGCCGATACCCGCACACAGCTGTTCAGGGTACAGCCCCCCAACACCAATCGCTTCCTGCCCTGTTCCAGCAGGCCCTCCACCCAGAGCCGAAAACCGTTTCCCGGCGGTGAAAGAACGTTGTTCCCCGGCTTGATGAAATAGGGCTGCGCATCGTTCAGAATGCCGTCGAAACGCGCATCCCAACCGTAACTGTCCGGCGGGAAGGGACAACGGGTGAACATGACCGCCAATGGCCGGGGCAGACACCGCAGCAGCCGGGCACAATTATCGAAGGCCTGACTGATGGGCATGACCTCCATATAGCCGATGGGCCCGAGGGAATCCATCCAGGCCCCCTCGGTGAAGGACCGTTGCGGATCGACGAGAAGCAAAGCGCCCTCTTCGGTGGCAACCGACAGCCGCCCGATCTCTTTGGTCTCCAGCAGGGCGGCATAATCGCAGGCCTCCCTGTCACCAACGATTTCATCCAACAGGGCGACCATCCCTCCGGGGTCGGCGCCACCCTTCCCGTCAGTTGCCTGTTGGGCGGCGCAAACCTCCTCAACCTCTTTCGGCAGGGGCGTGACCAAAGGCATTATTTTCTCCGCCCAGCCATCCAGAACCCGGCCGTAAACCCCGTGCGGATCCTCGCCGATCAGACTCATGCAGGAAACGAACTCCTCCCGGGCCAGGGGTCCGCAGAGGGTCAGATAATCCATCAGGGCAAAGAAGGGCGCCTGCTGCCAATGCCAGCCGAAGGCCGAGGCCGCCCGGTGCAGTTCATCCCGTGACAGACAGCCGTCGCCGTCAAGATCCAGCACAGCAAACAGCTCTTCGTCGTTCATCCCGGTCCTCCCTTCCGATTGCCGCCGGCAACCTTGTCAAGTTCTGGTCAGCCGCAGACGGTTGCAGTCAGGGTTTATCCCCCACATAAACGCTGGCGATACCGAAGGTCAGATCATGGTGGACCACCCTGGTAAAACCGGCGTCACGCATCATGGCCTTGAAGGTTTCCTGGTCGGGAAATTCCAGCACCGAATCGGGCAGATACTCATAGGCATTGCGCTTGGAAATCA
>JARRKW010000615.1:0-1393 GCA_037387645.1 Desulfuromonadaceae bacterium | reverse complement strand
GCTGCAACCAGAGACTGACCTCGCGGGCGACCACGGTGGCATCGGGATTACTGCGCTTGGCAAAAATTCCGATCCGCTTCATTGACTCTCTCTCCCAAAAACAACAGGCAACGGGGAAAAACACTGAGCTGAATCTGCTGTCAGCTAATGCCCCCGTTACGACAGAAATAGAATGGATTTTAGGTTGCGACCATCAATCGCCGTCAAGCAAACGGCCAAGACCACCCAAGACAGAACCTTCCCCTTTACTGCTGCCGCCGGCAGCCGGGGCATGGGCCAGAATGCGATCGGCCAGACGGGAAAAAGGCAGGCTCTGCAACCAGACCCGGCCATGTCCCCGCAGGGTGGCCAGAAAGAGTCCTTCACCACCGAAGAACATACTTTTCAAGTTGCCTGCCCGTTCAATATCGTATTCAATGGTCGGTTCAAAAGCCACCAGGCAGCCGGTATCGACCCGCAGGGTTTCCCCCTTGAGTTCCCGCTCGACAATGGTACCGCTGGCATGAATAAAAACCATGCCGTCCCCCTGCAAACGCTGCAGGATGAACCCTTCCCCGCCGAAGAAACCCACTCCGAGCTTGCGCTGAAAAGCGATGCCGACCTTGGTGCCCAGGGCCGCACAGAGAAACGCATCTTTCTGGCAAAGGATTTCCCCGGACATGCGTCCCAGATGCAAAGGAACGATTTTCCCCGGGTAGGGGGCGGCAAAAGCAACGTTTTTCTTGCCGTGCCCGCCCCGGTTGGTGAAATGGGTCATGAACAGGGATTCACCGGTTATGGCGCGCTTGCCGGCGCTGAACAATTTGCCCATAAGCCCCTGTTCCGCCTCCGAGCCGTCTCCCATTTTCGCCTCAAAAACAATGTCCTCTTCCATGTAATTCATGGCGCCGGCCTCGGCAATAACGGTTTCGCCCGGATCGAGCTCCACCTCCACCATCTGCATGTCATCGCCCAGAATTCGAAAATCAACTTCGTGACAGATCATCTCCCTCTCCTTTGCAACGCTCAGGGACGGCGCCCCCGGCGCAGAATGTCCTGCATCTGTTCATGAATCCGGCCGTTGCTGGCCAAACATTCCTGTCCATGGAGATCGAAAGGTTCGCCGGCAAAGCCACTGACTGTTCCTCCGGCTTCTTCAACCAACAGTTTACCCGCGGCGCAATCCCAGGCTTTCAGTTTCATTTCCCAATAGCCGTCGAAGCGACCCGCGGCGGTATAGGCCAGATCGAGACAGGCGGAACCCGCCCGCCGACAGGCCTGGGCGACTTGCTGAAAATGAACAAAATGATCGTAATTATTGACCTCACTCTCCTTGCGATCATAGGGAAACCCGGTGGCCAGCAGGGCATCGGCCAAAGCCTCGGTTGGTGACACATGAATCTGAATGCCGTTC
>JARRKW010000614.1:0-1397 GCA_037387645.1 Desulfuromonadaceae bacterium | reverse complement strand
CATGCGGCCGCCCTGGTGCGGGGGGAACCGCTCAAGGTCAATATCTTTGTCGGTGGGCCGCCCAGCCTGAGTGTGGCGGCGGTCATGCCCCTCCACGAGGGCATGCCCGAGCTGGCTTTCGCCGGCCTGCTCGGCGGCCACCGCCTGCCGCTGGTGACGGTGCCCGGCGGTCTGCCCATGCCGGCGGAAGCCGATTTCGTCATTACCGGGACCATTGATCCGGACAAGACGCTGCCGGAGGGGCCCTTCGGCGATCATCTCGGCTATTACAGCCTGGCCCACGATTTCCCGGTGCTGCGGGTGGAACAGGTCTACCATCGGCCGGGAGCGATCTGGCCCTTCACTTCGGTGGGCCGGCCGCCCCAGGAGGACACCAGCTTCGGTGCCTTCATCCATGAACTGACGGGACCGCTCATTCCGACGGTCCTGCCGGGAGTGCGGGCCGTGCATGCCGTCGATGCCGCCGGGGTGCACCCCCTGCTGCTGGCCATCGGCAGTGAACGTTATGTGCCCTACGCCCGGGAAAAGCGTCCGCAGGAGCTGCTGACCATCGCCAACGCCATTCTCGGGCAGGGGCAGCTGTCCCTGGCCAAGTATCTGTTCATCTGTGCCGGCGAGGACAGCCCGCGGTTGGATATCCATGACATCCCGGCCTTTATGCGCCACATGCTGGAGCGGGTCGACTGGAAGCGCGACCTGCATTTCCAGACCTGTACCACCATCGATACCCTCGATTATACCGGCAGAGGCCTGAATGAGGGGTCCAAGGTGGTCATCGCCGCCTGTGGCGAAAAACACCGGGAACTGCCGACCGAGCTCCCCGCCGACCTGCGACTGCCGGAAGGATTCGGCAATCCGCAGCTGGCGTTGCCGGGGGTACTGGTCATTCAGGGACCGGCCTGCCGTTCGGCCCGGGGGCGGGAAGACGCCGGCATCAAGTCCTTCTGCCGGCAGTTTTCCACGGAGGATCCCATCAACTGTTTCCCGCTGGTGGTGATCGGCGATGACAGCGAGTTTTCCGCCCGCACCCTGAACAACTGGCTGTGGACCACCTTTACCCGCTCCAACCCCGCCAGCGACATCTACGGCATCGGCGCTTCCACGGTGGCCCGACACTGGGGCTGTCGCGGCGCGCTGGTCATCGACGCCCGGCGCAAACCCCACCATGCCCCGCCCCTGATCGAGGATCCCGAAGTTGAGGCCCGGGTCGATGCCCTGGGGGCGCCGGGGGGGCCGCTGCACGGTATTATCTGACGGGGAACGGTTAAGAATGGGCTTCCCCTGGCGGGGAAGGGAAAGGGGGTTTCTCATATGTGGAATATGCTCGGACGCTATCGGGATTTCGGTTTGCTGGTGATGCGGCTCGGACTCGGTATCCTGATGTTGTTTTATGGCTG
>JARRKW010000613.1:0-2298 GCA_037387645.1 Desulfuromonadaceae bacterium | reverse complement strand
CATTCCTCCCCGCCGGGAATCCTCAACGCACCAACACTTCCACTCGGCGGTTTCTGGCTTCGGCCACATTATCGGCAGTAGGAATCAGTGGGTTCCCTTCCCCATGGGACGAAAGCTGAATAAAATCCGGAGAGATCCCCTGAGCGACCAGGTAATCGCGAACCACCTCGGCTCGCTGCAGGGAAAGCTTCAGATTATAGACCCGGTCTCCGGCCCGGTCGGTATGACCAATCACCGAAATATCATGGGAGTCCCGCTCGCGAATTGATTCCATAATGGCGGCCATAAGTTCCTGTGATGCAAGGGTGGGCTGGTCAGTATCGAACTTAAAATACAGCAGAAAATTTTGCGGAGGCAGGGGCTGCGCATCCAGGGCCGCCTGAAAAAGGGCCTGGGTCTCGGCCTCGGAAACCACGACCGGAGCCGAAGGCTGCGATTGCCGATTCTTCACCCAAATCGCCTTCCCCTTCTCGTCCAGAACGACCTCGCCGCCCTCGTTCTGCAGGGCCATGGATCCCACCGTGCCGTCCGCATCCGGCATCAGCACAATGAGATTCTCCTTGCCGCCACAGCCGACCAATCCCAGCAACAACAGAGCAAAACCGCACATCCTCTTCATAACATCCATCCTATCGAACCCTATTGGGCCGCGGGAAAACGCGCCATAAAATTGGTTTCTTTGAGCATGCTGATGGTTCCAGCGGGAGTTTCCAGCCGGACGGCATGGGGCGCCAGTTTGCCCATAAGTCCCGAAAGATAGACAAAGGTCCCCTGTTCCATGCGCAACTGCAGCGCATACCTGTTTTTGGCCGGAGAAAAATCGAATTTATCAAGAGCCAACCGGCTCATGGGTCCCATAGAAAGCAGGGTATTTAGACATAATTCCCTGGGTTCCCTTCACCTTGCCGATATGCGAAACCTCGGCCCAAGCTGGAAGAATGCCTATTCCCAACAAAAATAAAAGCATAACAGCCGCCGTTTTTTTCATACCATTCTCCGGCTGAAACAGGTTTGAAATATCCTCTTTAACATTGCGTTATGATTCCATTTATATCCAACTTTAACCGGAAGTCAATGTCGGACGGAGGCCATAGACGCAACCCGTACCCGCAAACGACCTTCAGCCACCACAGGACCGCGGTAGCCAAACATCAACCCAAAGTTTGGAAATCGATGAGCAGGGCCAGGGGGATGAAGGTATCCATTTCGTTGCGCGGCGCCCCCAAAAGACAGCGGGTAACCTGCCGGAAGAGTTCCAGCTCTTCGGTAAACGCCTGCCGGAAATCAAAACGCAGCTCCGCCATGGCCAGCGGGTCTACCCCGGCGAAATTGAGACTGCACCAGTCATCGGAAAAGCTCTCCCCCTGGCGGTCGATATTCGGCAACCCATGCAAGCGGCAGGTCATGGGACGATGGGCATAGACCAGACAGAGGCCATCTGCCCCCAACAGGGGACAGGGCGTCATGTCATCCTCGGGCATTTCGGTCCACATCTCGTCGGGCAGATGATTGAGCAGATAGGGTGCGCCGAATCCGGGCCAGAGTTGCTGCAACTCGGCCAGTTGTGCTTCGGCTTTGGCCACTGCGACCTGGCGAATGCCGGCAGCCAACCGGTCGAATCCCTGACGCAGAACATAGGCATCCAGCAGGGTGATATCGAACAGTCCGCGGCAACACTGGGAGCAGGCCGGCCGGCACTGAATATGCCGACCGGCCTGTGCCACACAACGAGCAAACCAGGCGTCCACCCTTGCCAGCAAGACCCGATAATCTGTTAGAACCCGCTGCAGCTCGCTCAACGCTTTTTCTTCTTGTGCTGCTGTTTTTTCAGCAGATCCCCGAGGGTGCCCATGCCTGAGGAGGGAGCATCCTGAAGATAGCGACGAAAATCTTCCTCCGGCTCCGCCTCGGCAACCGCGCCCGCATTGGCCAAGAGCAGGCCGATGCGCCGGGCCTCGAGATCGATCTTCTCGACCTTGACCTGCAGCGTAGCCCCTTCCTGCACCACTTCCCGCGGATGATTGATGCGCTTGCCGCCACCCAGCCGGGAGATATGCACCAGGCCGTCAATCCCCTCGCCGAGGTTGACAAAGGCCCCAAAGGAGGCCAGTCGCACCACCTTGCCGGCATGGATCGACCCTTCCGGATATTTTTCCCTGACCTGCAGCCAGGGATCGGCCTGGGCTTCCTTGAGGCTGAAGGAGAAACGTCCCGCATCCCAATCCAGACTTTTCACCAGCACCTCAACCTGCTGCCCCACCGAGAGGATTTCCTCGATATCCTCAACCCGCCCCCAGG
>JARRKW010000612.1:0-2798 GCA_037387645.1 Desulfuromonadaceae bacterium | reverse complement strand
CCGTTCGAGTCCCTTGCCAGGGGATATAAATATGGCCCTCGACGAGGTTTTACTCAATTCAGTTGCAGCAGGCCGGTCGTTTCCCGTTTTCCGGCTGTACCGTTGGTCTCCTGCAGCGGTCAGCTTAGGCTATCTACAACGGGGAGAGAGGCAGGTCAATATCGACTATTGCCGTAGCCGCGGGATCGATATTGTTCGTCGCATAACCGGAGGGCGGGCGGTTCTCCATGATCGGGAAGTGACCTATGCGATCATGGCCGGAATACATGAAAACGGTTTTTCGAAACGAGTGATCGACAATTATCAACGAATTTCCCAGGTATTGCAACGGGCTCTGGAAAGGCTGGGGCTTCAGGTTTCCCTGGTTTCCGGTCGAAGCCGTTCCCTTGCCGGAGAGGGGTGTCAGGGGGTCTGTTTTTCCTCGCCTTCCAGCTATGAGCTGATCTATCGGGGCTGTAAGATGGTCGGTAGCTCGCAAAAGTGTCGAGGAGAAGTGTTCCTGCAGCACGGTTCGATTCCGGTTGATCTTGACCCGGAAGTTTTGTTCAGCGCCCTCGATACACAGGGATTGGTTTCACCCCGCGAGGGGGGGAGATGTTTGACGGAAAAGGTTGGTTGGATCAACCGCTGGCTGGACAGCCCGGTGACCCCGGAGCAGGTCGAAGCTTGTCTGTTGTCCAGTTTTGTCGAGGTTTTTTCGGCGGAATTACAGGAATTACCCCCTACGGAAAACGAATGGCGTGATGCCGAGACATTGGTGCGACAGCGCTATGGCAACCCCGACTGGACCTTTTCCGGGAACGGTTAGCCCGCCTTGTCTTTTCCCCTGACAGGGTGTAAATTAGCGGTTCTTCCCAAGCAATTCTGAGGTGCTCGATGATTCGATATATTGTGTTATGTCTGCTTTTGATTTTGCTGGTTCCGGTCAGCACCCCGGCGGTCGAACAAATCAACTTGATGCAGGCGGAGCGTTTGGCTCTGGAGCGCAACCTGAATCTGAAAGCCGCAAATTTCGATACTCGGGCCAGTGCAGCTCTGGTGCGCAGAGGGTACGGGATTTATGACCCTCAGTTAACGGCCAGTTGGTCCGAGGGGGAAACTGAGGATCTGTCCAATACCAGTACCTTGCCGGAAGTTGCAGTTGAAACACGGACTTTCGACTTTTCTCTGGGGCAGCTCCTTCCCACCGGGGCCGAGCTGGTTGCAGCTTTTGCCAACGATCGTTCCCGGACCGAAACCCGTCCGACTCCTTTTGTCAATCCGTCCTACCGTACCGAAGCCAGTCTCAGTCTGACTCAACCCTTGTTGCAGGGGTTTGGTCGTACCGTCACCGAACGGCAGATTCTGTATGCGATTCAGGATCGCCGGGCGGGTGGCTGTTGAGAGTTTGCGTTCTCAGGCCTGCGAGTTATTGGCTCAGGTTCGCAACGGGTATTTTGATGTGCTGCGTTACCGCGACAATAGGACATATCGGCAGATCTCCGTGGCTCTGGCGCAGAAGATCCTCGACGAAAATCGGTTGCGGGTTAAAGCCGGGGTGTTGCCGCCCATCGATGTGCTCGAAGCCGAAGTCGGCTTGACCCAACGACAGCGGGAATTGCTCGACGCCCAGCGGGCCTACCAGGACGCCCTCGATCTGTTGGCCGTACTGTTGAATATGCCTCAGGGGGTGGCGGTGGCGGATGAGGAGTTGTTGGCCGGAGAACTGTTGGTCGACGAGGAAACTGCATATGATTCCGCTCTTTGTCGGCGGCCCGAGTTGTTGCAACAGCAACGTGCAATCGAAAAGTTGGAAATCGAGAGGACCGTCAATCGCAATCAATTGCTTCCTGCTGTGGATTTGATTGCCCGCTATGCCCGCAAAGGGTTCGGTGAGGACTACAGTGATGATATGGACAGTTTCGGCAGTGATGATCTGAACGATTGGAGTATTGGAGTTGCCTTCAGTTACCCGCTGGGGAATCGACAGGCACGCAACGAGTTGTTGAAAACCGATCTGCTGATCAAGGGACAGCAGGCCCGATTGCAGCAGTTGCGTGAGGATATCCGTAATGAAATCAGGGCTGCCGTGCGGTTGATTGAGGTGAATCGGAAAAAAATCGACGTCGCTAACCGGGGACGGGAGCTGGCGGAGGAAAAGCTGCGTAATCTGCTCAAGCGCAAGGAAGTCGGTTTGGCCACGACCCGGGATGTGCTGGAGGGGGAAGATGACCTGGCCCGCGCCCGCACTGATCAGATCGCTTCTTTGGCCGATTACAATCAGTCGATAACGGAATACCTGCGAGTCAGCGGACTGTTGCTGGAAAACGAAGGCATCCGTCTGCTGGCTGAAATCGATCCGGAAGCCGATCAACCCCTGTTGGAGATGCCAGCCCGATGACCCTCGCTCTTGGCCATATCTCCTATATCAACTGCGTTCCGTTTTTCCATTATCTGCCGCAATGCGGTTTCACGGGGCGGATTGTCAGCGGTGTTCCCTCCTATCTCAACGGGTTGTTGGCCGAGGGTCAGGTCGATGTCAGTCCCTCCTCCTCATTTGAATATGCCCGCAACTGGCGGAACTATCTGTTGCTTCCCGATCTGTCCATCAGCTCCTGTGGTGCGGTTCAAAGCGTTCTGCTTTTGTCCAATCAACCCATTGACGAGTTGGAAGGAGCCAGCATCGCCCTGACCGGAGATTCGGCTACCTCCATTACCCTGCTCAAAGTTCTTTTGCGGGAGTTTTACGGTTTTCGTCGTTGCCGCTATCGGGTGCCGGAAACCCGTGTCGAAGAGGTTATTGCCGGCGGCGGCACGGC
>JARRKW010000611.1:0-1436 GCA_037387645.1 Desulfuromonadaceae bacterium | reverse complement strand
CACCACCGCCAATACCCAGCTGCGCGAACAACAGGAATTGATCGTGCGCATGGAAAAAATGGCCCTGGTCGGTAAAATCGCCTCCAACATCGCTCACACCATCCGCAATCCGCTCACCATTATCGGCGGATTCGCTCGCAATCTGATCAAGGATACTTCGCCAAACGACGTCAAGCGCTCCTATATCGAAACCATTATCCGGGAAACCCGACGACTGGAAGAGGTCTTACAGGAAGTCCTCGTCTATTCCGAGTCCCTGCATCCCACCTTCGACTGGTGGGATGTGAACCAGCTCATCACCGGGGTCATGGTCGGCCTGCATGATGATCTGGAAATGAATCGGATCAGCAGCAATTTCGCTCTCGAACCCAATCTCCCCAAAGTCAAGCTTGACTACAAAAAGATCGCCTATTGTCTGCGCAGCCTGGCCTGCAACGCCATTGAGGCCATGACCAACGGCGGTCACATTGATATTTGCAGCGCTTTGTCCAACGATGAAGTTCACATTGTTTTCTCCGATAACGGCCCCGGAATGAGTCCGGAAACCCTTCAGGCCGTCACCACCCCCTTTTTTTCCACCAAGGAATCCGGAAGTGGCTTGGGCTTGTCCCTGTGCCAGCGCATTCTCGAAGATCACGGCGCTCAGCTCGACATCACCAGCGCGGAAAGCACCGGAACAACCCTGACCATTCGTTTCCATCTTGACAGGGAGGATGAGCATGCCCCGTTTACTGATCGTTGACGATGAACCCGACATCCGTTATCTCTATGCCGCTGAATTGGAGGACGAGGGCTATGAAGTCGAAACCGCCGGCAACGGTACCGATGCGGCTCAGCTGCTGAGTCACCACGATTTCGACCTGGTGGTGCTGGACATCCAAATGAAGGGGGAAAGTGGCCTGCAGCTGCTGCAAAAAATCGTCAAGGAACGCACCTCTCTTCCGGTGATTCTCTGCACCGCCTTTTCCTGTTACAAAGAGGATTTCTCCTCCTGGCTAGCCGACGGCTATGTGGTCAAAAGTTCCGACATCTCCGAGCTGAAAAACGAAGTCGCCCGTGTGCTGAAGAAAAAACTTTCCTGACGACAGCACCGCGGCACCATTAACAACGGCATCAACCCTAGCCCGGAGTCATTACAATAAATGAAAGCAGTAATCATGGCGGGAGGTTTCGGCACCCGTATTCATCCCCTTACCATCAATCTGCCCAAGCCGATGATTCCCCTTTACAATCGGCCCATCATGCTGCACATCATCGAGTTGCTCAAGAAACACGGCATCGATGAACTGATCCTGTTGCTCTACCACCAGCCAATGGTCATCAAAAATTTTTTCGGCGACGGCAGCGAATACGGCGTCCGCATTACCTACATCACCCCCCTGGAGGATTTCGGTACCGCCGGGGCGGTCAAAATGGCCGCCAAACACCTGAAGGAG
>JARRKW010000610.1:0-1446 GCA_037387645.1 Desulfuromonadaceae bacterium | reverse complement strand
CGGTTGTCCTGGGCATCGACCAGGATTCCGTCCAGTTCCTTATCCGCCTGGCGCAACTCTATGACGGTTTGGAGGGGCTGGTAGGGCTGCAGCTTGGCTCCACGCTGGATCTCCTGGTAGGCCTTGATAATTTCCCCGGTGGCGACCTCGGCATTGATGGCGGTAATTTGTACCGTCCCCAGGTTGTCCACGTGGTAACCGATGTATTCTTCGGTGAGGGGATGTTTTATCCTGTCTCTGATTTCGAACAGGGAAAAAAGCTCGCCGGGCTGGGTTGCCGCCAGATTTCCCAAGTCCAGAAAGACCGTTTCTCCGGTTCCCATCATCAGGCGATTGTCTTCCGTGTCGATCAGGGTTCCGGCTGCATCGAAATCTTCCTGACTGATGAAGCCGGAAGCGCCCTCGCTGACCTGGATGGTGATCGACTCCTGCGGTTCGATGGTAGGTTCGATCGGTTCTTCGGCATCGGCCACGGCGTCAACCGGCACGATCTCCACCTGCCCGTTGTAGATGGAAATCTTCTGGCCGGGATAGATCAGATGCGGGTTGGTGACCAAGGGGTTGTTGGACCACAGATTCGGCCAATAGTGGGGATCCTGGAGAAATTTCTGGGAAATGCCCCAGAGGGTATCCCCTTTTTTGATGACGTAGGTTTTTTCTCCATCCTGGGCCAGGGTCGAAAGAGGGAACAGCAACAGACAGGTGATAAACAGAGTGATTTTTTTAAACGGCATGGAGTCCCCCATGGTTAAGTGGTACCGTCAGTTCGTCTTCTCTAAGGATTTGCGGGCTGCCGGACTGTCCGGATAATGGCTGCGCAAAATTTGCAGGGCTTCTTCGGCCCGGCCGGTTTGACCGAGCTGATGCAATGCTGAAGCCATCTTGAAAAGTGCGTCGGGTGTTTTATTCCCTTGCGGATAACGTTCCACGGTGCGTTGAAACTCATTGATGGCCTGAGCAAACTGGTGCTGAGAATAGTAGCATTCTCCGAGCCAATATTGAGCGTTGCCGGCATATTCACTGTGGGCATTTTGGCGGAGAAAGCTGCTGAAACCCTGAATCGCCGGCTCGAAGCGGCCTGCCGCATAGTCGGAGAAGGCTCGCAGGTAGATTTCGGTGGTTGAACCGACCTGCGCATCGGTATCTCCCGATGCCGTCGCCGAGGGGGGCAGCGGGCGGCCCGATATCGCTATTTCCCGGCCCGGAGTGACTTTTTTGGTTGACAGTTCGCGGCGCAGCTCGGCGAGCAGATTTTGCTGCTCCACCATTTGGGTTTCGATAAGCAGCAATTTGTTACGATCTTGCTCGATCTGCTGGGCCTGTTGTTGTTGCAATTGTCGGAGCTGCTCCAGTTCCTGGCGGAGAGATGAGGGGTCCGTTGCCAGTCGGGGAGAAGCACAACCGCTTAAGGAGGCGGCCAGTAGCCCGGAGATTATGAGTATGGGT
>JARRKW010000609.1:976-2430 GCA_037387645.1 Desulfuromonadaceae bacterium | reverse complement strand
CCGCTACGAGGGCTTTGACGAGCGGATCCGGAGCTGGGTCGATGAGGAATATTCCCTCGGCGATTTTGTGCTGACCGGTGGCGAATTGCCGGCCATGGTCATGATCGACGCCATTGCCAGGCTGATTCCGGGTGTGCTCGGTAGCAGCGGCAGCGCCGAAACCGATACCTTTTCCGATGGCCTGCTGGAGTACCCCCATTACACCCGTCCGGTGGAGTTCGAGGGGGTGCGGGTGCCGGATGTGCTGCTGTCGGGAAATCATGGGGAAATCGCCCGTTGGCGGCGGCTCCGGCAATTGGAGCGCACCCTGGAGCGCAGACCCGACCTGTTGGAAGAGGCGGCACTGAGCCAGGAGGATCGGCAGTATTTGGCGGAGCTGCGCCGCAGGATGAAAGATCTCTCCCGGTGAAGATGTTTCCTTTGGCTGTAGCCTTGGTGCACCATCCGGTGGTGGACAAGCGGGGTGATCGGGTGACCGCCGCCGTGACCAACCTCGATCTGCACGATATCGCCCGTACCGCTCGTACCTTCGGGGTGCAGCGTTTCTATGTGGTGACGCCGACTGCGGAGCAACAGTTGCTGGTGGAGCGGATTCTGGGGCATTGGCGGCAGGGGCATGGCGCCTGTTACAATCCCCATCGGGGTGAGGCTCTGCGGCTCATAGAAACCGTAAGCACCCTGGACGAGGCCATCGGCGCCTGGTCTGCCGAGTCCGGCGGCGAAGCCCGGCCGGTGCTGACGGGAGCCCGGTGCAGCGACGGCATTTCCTTTGCGCAATGCCGGGTCCTGCGGCGAGAGCATCCGCTGCTGCTGATTCTGGGTACCGGTTGGGGGCTGGCGCCGGAAATTTTCGCCCGCGGCTGGACCGTTTTGGAGGCGATTCGCGGGAGCGGCGAATCTAACCATTTGCCGGTGCGGGCCGCCGCCGCCATTATTTTGGATCGGTTGCACCGCGATTCCCAGGAAATAGTTTCTGCGGCTTCGCCGGCAAGCGCCGCTGACAGCAGCAGACCTGAGCAATAACAGTCCGGACCCGCCGAGCGTGGCGGGATTCGCCATAGAATCCTGAAAGAGGATCGGTATATAGGAGGAAGTGATGAATATCATAGATCGTTTAGAGTTGGAGCAGATCCGAAAAAATATTCCCCAGTTCAAGGCCGGGGATACCTTGCGGGTCCATGTAAAGATCAGCGAAGGGGACAAGCAGCGTATCCAGGTGTATCAGGGGGTCTGTATAAAGCGGGTTAACCGTGGGGTTGGATCGACCTTCACCGTGCGCAAGATTTCCAACGGTGTGGGCGTGGAGAGAATCTTCTCCCTGCATTCTCCGGCCATCGACAGAATCGAGAACATTATGGTCGGGCGGGTGCGTCGCGCCAAGCTCTCCTACCTGCGTAATCTGCATGGCAAGGCGGCCCGGATCAGGGAAAAACGTTCCGCCTGATGTGAATTGG
>JARRKW010000609.1:0-951 GCA_037387645.1 Desulfuromonadaceae bacterium | reverse complement strand
GACGGAAGTCGGGGCTTTTTCAGTTTGAAGGGCTGAACTTCTCGATTTAATGGTGCATGGCGGGAGCGACGGCGGCGGTTTCCGGAGCGGCGGTCAATATGCTGACAATCAGCACCGTCAGGATGATGTAGATACCGATGGCAGCCCAGCCTCCCTGGCGAATAACGCCGAGAGATTCCGACCAATCGACCATGTAACCGAGGTAGAAGACGACAAACACCAATCCGAAGATGATAGCCATAGAATTCTCTCCTTTTATTAAAGTTGTATCAGTTTCCTCGAGGATTGTATACCATGAGGTCCGTGAAATCCAGCCGAATTTGGTCGTCAGGATAGTGCCATGACCCTGGATCTTTTTCCGCAAGCGGAGCCATCGCCCCTCTATTTTGAAACCCGGGCCAAAAGTCAGGGCTATGTTCGGATTGCGGGCGTGGATGAGGCCGGTCGGGGGCCGTTGGCCGGTCCGGTGGTTGCGGCGGCGGTGATTCTCCCCGAGATCTTTTCCTTGCCCGGCCTTACCGATTCCAAAAAACTTTCCGCCAGACAGCGTGATCTGCTGTTTCCCCTGATCCGTTCCCAGGCGGCAGCGGTGGGTGTCGGCATCGTTGCGGCTGAAGAAATCGACGAACTCAATATCCTGCAGGCCACCTTGCGGGCCATGACCCTGGCTTTGCAGCGTTTGCGGATGCCGGCGGATTTCGTGCTGGTCGACGGGATTTCTCCCATTCCCCTGACATTGCCGCAACAGACCCTCAAGCAGGGGGATTCCCGTTCCCTCTCCATCGCCGCGGCTTCGGTGATCGCCAAGGTTATTCGCGATCGTCTCATGATCGCCTACGACCGCCGGTATCCCGGCTATGGCCTGGCCCGGCACAAAGGCTACGGCACCCTGGAACACCGGCAGGCCATCGCCCGCCTTGGACCCTCCCCCTTGCATCGTAAAACCTTTGC
>JARRKW010000608.1:0-2455 GCA_037387645.1 Desulfuromonadaceae bacterium | reverse complement strand
GGCATGCGCATGCCGATACCTCGTTGCACATCAATCCCGGCAGCCGTCAGGTCCTGGAAAATCTGGCGCAGCAGGGGGGTGTCATGGCGCTGCTGCTGGCCGGTGCCCGTATCCACCAGAGCGGCTGCCTGGGCTGTATCGGCATGGGGCAGGCGCCGGGAACCGGGCAGGTTTCCCTGCGCACCTTCCCGCGCAATTTCCCGGGCCGTTCCGGTACCAAGGATGACCGGGTCTACCTCTGTTCCCCCGAGACCGCCGCGGTTTCGGCCATCCGGGGGGTCATCACCGATCCCCGTGATCTGGCCACCGAGACAAGCTATCCCCGTATCCGGGATCCGGAAACCTATGTTGTTGACGATTCCTCCATTATCTTTCCGAGCGAAGCCCTGCGCGACACCGAAGTGGTGCGGGGGCCCAATATTCAACCGTTCCCGCAATTCGATGTGCTGCCGAATCTCCTTGAGGCGACGGTAGCGATCAGGGTCGGAGACAATATTTCCACCGATGGCATCATGCCGGCGGGGAGTAAAATTCTGCCCCTGCGCTCCAATATCGGCGCCATCAGCGAATATGTTTTCAATCTGGTCGACCCCGAGTTTGTGGCGCGAGTCAAACAGCTGGACAATGCCGTGGTGATCGGCGGCGAAAACTACGGTCAGGGCAGCAGTCGCGAGCATGCTGCCCTGGCTCCGCGCCACCTCGGAGTGCGGGTCAAAATCGCCAAGAGTTTCGCCCGCATACACCAGGCCAATCTGTGCAATTTCGGCATTGTGCCCCTGGTTTTCAAGGATCCGCGGGATTACGAGATGCTGCAACTCGGGGATCGTCTGCGGTTCGAGGATTTACCCAACAGTCTGGAGCGTGGCGATACGGAAATTCGGGTTCGAATTGGCGCTCGGGAGATTGTCACCCTGCTCGAGGTTTCCGATCGGCAGCGCCGGCACCTGCGGGACGGCGGTACCCTGGGGCATATCCGGCGCTTCCTGCAACAGGGGCGCGGGTGAGGGGCGTACCTCGCGACGAAGCGCACGAGGATACGACGCGGACCATGAACAAGGGGAGCTGTCTTTCGTGGCTGCCGGTTTGGTTCAGGGATCGATCAGGCCATGCCGGATGGCGAGGCGGGTCATTTCCACGGCGTTATTTACCCTTAACTTCCTCAACAACGAGCTGCGATGTTTGGCGACCGTGTTTTTGCTGATATGGAGCAGCTCGGCTATTTCATCCGTCTCTTTGCCCTTTACCATGAGCAGCAAAACCTGTTTTTCGCGTTCTGTCAGCCGGCCGAACAGGGAATCTTCCGGGACTTCGGTATGGTCCCCGGGGTTCAGTTAGCTGGCGATGATCCTCTGGTTGAATTGGGGGCTGAGCCAAGAACCGCCGGGTTCGGTGGGGGCAGCGCCCTTGAGCACATAACCGTTGGCTCCGGCCCGCAGGGATTGATGGACATATTTTTCTTCGCAACGCGCGGAAAAGATGACGATTTTGATCTGTGGATGAGCGTCCCGGTAGAAGGAAATGGCTTCCATCCCGTTGTATCCGGGCATGGAGATGTCGAGGACAACCAGGTCGGGACGCCATTTGCGAACCATGGCGAGTCCTTTGAGGACATCGACGGCGGATCCCAGAACCAGCAGTCCGGGATCCTGATTCAACAGAAATTCCAGGCTCTCGCAGATGATGGGGTGGTCGTCGATGATCAAAAGTCTAATCTTTGCCATGGCGGTCTCTCTTTTTATCCTCAGCCGCTTTTCTACGCCCTCCTTTCAAACTTGAATCAATAACAAGCAGATCATTCTTTTTCTCCCCCCGGGAAAGAGACGGTTTCGTTGTCCGGATAATTCCCGGCTGGTTGCCAGCTTACCGGTTGTCGAACGGTATGTATTTCCTCCATTGTCCAGCAACGTGGCGGCTTTGTGACGGGCGGCCGAGAACAGAGGGACAAGCCGTAAGGGGGATTAACCGGCAAGCGAGGTAAAAAAATTTTACCATTAAATTGGGGAAAGTCTGCCATTGTCAGGATTAATTTTGTCATTTAGCTTTAGCGTAAACGCCAACCCAACGCAAGAATGTGGTCCGGAACAAACGGTTCCATGGATCTGGGGCCGGTCTGACAGGAGGGGACCTGGACAAACCGGTCGATATCCCTGTCATCAAGTCACAGGCGGAAGGATATCCCTGGGTTGAAGCGGCGCTGTTGCAGAGCTGGTCTTCCGAAAACCCCTGTAAAAAGGAAGGAACAAATGATGATGAGGAGTAATATGGGATGGAAAAGGATGGTGCTCACCCCTGTGGTGTCATTGCTTATGGTCATGGCCCTGGGGGAGTGGCTGTTTTCGGTGTCGGCACCTGCGGTCGCAGTGTTTGGCCGGGGCGGCAGGGACGGAATGTTCCCCTATGATTTTCGGATGTTGTCCGACCCGGCTCTGGTTACCGAGCTAAGTACCTGGCTGTT
>JARRKW010000607.1:0-1461 GCA_037387645.1 Desulfuromonadaceae bacterium | reverse complement strand
GCTCTTGACCATGCTGAGGATGGCGGTCTCGACCATGCGGGCAAACAGGCCCAGGATGACGGTGATTTGTACCTCGGCCCCGGGGTAGGCGGTGGCGAAATAGGCCTTGATTTCGTCGAATAGCCGCCGGTACTTGAACAGGTCGCCGAAGGGCGCCTTCATGGTCAGGCGCACCTTGCTGAAATCGCGGTTCACCAGCTCTTCCAGGTCATCGGAACCGCTTCCCTCGAAGAGCAGAAACTCCTGGGCAATGAGGTCGTGCTGGTCGGGCAGGGCATAGCATTCCGGGCGGTTTTCGTTGAGAGCCCGGTGGATTTCCTTGAGGATGGTATCCAGACTCCAGGCCTTGCCGATGCTGATTTCCCCGGTGGCAAAGTCGAGGGCGCGGCGGTTGGACGCTTCCAGCCGGCGTAGGAATTGCGGTTCGTAGAGTCCGCCGGGACGACCGGTATCGATTACCGCCTCCAGGGTGACGGTGCCGTGCAGTTTGGCGTCCATCAGGGCGGTGGCATTACGGGCCGCCGAATCGGCCGGCAGCCAGGTCAGGCCGTTGTGATAGAAGCGTACCTGGCTGATCCCCGCCAGGGACAGCAGCAGAATCAGGCAGCTGAGCCAGAGGATGGTGCGGGCATGCCGGCAGCTGAGCTCGGCAATGGCGCTCAGCAGGCGATCGATACGCGGACTCCGGCCATCCTGCACGGGGCCGCGGCGCAGGGGAAAGAGGGAGACCAGGGCCGGCAGCAGCACCAGGGTGTAGACCAGGGCCAGCATTACGCCCATGGGCGCGATAATACCCAGGTCGGCGATGGGAGCGGCGTCGGCGACCATAAAGGAGGCGAGACCGCCGGCGGTGGTGAGACTGGTCATCAGGACCGCCAGAGCCGAGTGCCCCAGGGCGAAGGACATGGCGTCGGTCTTGCTGTCACCCCGGTTATATTGCCGGTAGAAGATGGCGAGGATGTGCACCGAATCCCCGACTCCCACCACCAGCAGAAAGGTCGGCAGAATATGACCCACATCGGTCATGGGGAGACCCAGAGCCGCCATGGCGCCGATGGTGGATGCCAACGAGAGAACCACGGTGAGCATGGGATAGAACACCCCGGAAAAGCGGCGGAACAGCAGCAGCAGAAAGGCGGCGCTGACCAGCAGACTCAAGGGGGTCAGACGATTCAGATCCTCCTCGATGCTCGACTGGATGGCCACGTCCACCACCGGCATGCCGCCCAGATGAATGCGGAAGTCGGGCGCTCGGTAAGGCGCCACCAGTTTTTCCACGGCATGCACCATCTCCGCCTTCTGCTCCGAGTCGAGATAGCGTTTCTGCGTCGCCGGTACCGGCTCCGTCTCCTCGAAGCCGGCCAGCACATCCGCTGCTTCGCCACCGTCCAGGCGGGCCCGGGCTTTGAGTACCAGGGTGGTGAAGCTGCCGTCGGCGGAAATCAACAGGTCCCGGTAGAG
>JARRKW010000606.1:0-1464 GCA_037387645.1 Desulfuromonadaceae bacterium | reverse complement strand
AGATCGTGCTCGGTGTGGTCGATGTGCGGTGCCTTGGGAACGACACAGGTAATGCCGAATGGATCTGTTTTGGACGGCCGCGTCGAGGGCGAATGCATGATTTTCAGATAACCGTTACGCAGATAATCGCCGGAACCGCCGAGACCGTTGATCATCCGGGTCCCCCCCACCAGGGTGGAGTTGGCGTGGGCATAGATGTCAAACTCAACCGGGGTATTCATGGCGATACAGCCGAGCCGGCGAATCGGCTCCGGGGCGTTGGAAATGGACAGGGGCCGCAGCACGCAGCGACCGAAGTATTTGTCCCAGTTGTCAAAGAAGCGCGGGAAACCCGGCGTTTCCGACAGCGACAGGGAACAGGCCGAAGCGTAGTTCAGTTTGCCCGAGTCAAAAAAGTCGAGCATGGTGTCCTGCAGCACCTCGGTGTAAACCGACAGATTGCCGAAAGGTCCTTTAGCCAGACCGCCGACCACGGCATTGGCAATGGAGCCGACCCCGGACTGCAACGGCAGCAGATTTTCCGGCAGCCGCCCCCGCTTCACCTCATGGGAGAAAAACTCCATGATGTGTCCGGCAATGGCTTCGGAAGTATCGTCCATCTCGGCAAAGGCACGGCCTTTGTCGCGGTGCTTGGATTCAACCACGGCAACGATTTTTTCCGGATCACAGGGCACATAGGGGGTACCGATGCGGGTATGAGCCTCGGTAATCAGGAACGGAGCCCGATGGGGCGGCTTTTGCTGCATGGCGATGTCGTGGATCCCCTCAAAAGAAGGCTGACCGGTATTGACCTCGAGAATGATCTTGTCGCACAGGGCGATCGCTTCGGCGACAATGCCGCAGGAAGTGGTCAGGGCCAGGCCACAATCTTCATTGATGGCGGAAACCTCGATGATACCCACATCGTAACGACCGTTTTCCGTATAGAAACCATAGCTGATGTCCTGAGCGAAAAGCCCCAGATGTTTGTCGCCCATGCGAATGCGGCCGGCATTGATCCCCTTGGCAATGTTTTTGCCGGTTTGATAGGGCCAGCGGCGGTCAATCATGTCCAGGGTCGCCCAGCGATCTTCGGTTTCAGCCCCCACGGAAGCCCCGATAAACAGGTTGAACTTCCACTGGCCCTGCAACTTGTTTTCTTCCACATAGTTGGCCAGAGCGATGGGGACCGCTTTGGGATAGCCGGCCGGGGTAAACCCCGACCAGAGCAGGTTCTGGCCCGGCTGGAAGAACCTGATGGTGTCTTCCGCCTTCATCACCTTGCCCAGCAGCGACTTGCGACGTACCCGACTTTCCAGTGTGCCAAATTCGGACATTGCTTCTCTCCTTCATAAAATAATGACGAAAATGCCGACGCCGCCCAAAGGGATGCTTGCCCTCGCAACGGCAACCCGGCCGAATAAACGAATAACAAATCAATAAATTTTAAAATCCCGTTATATAATCACTCAATATAATGCCAAA
>JARRKW010000605.1:0-1464 GCA_037387645.1 Desulfuromonadaceae bacterium | reverse complement strand
GGAGGATGCGAATGTATAAAAACTGGAGAGACCTCATTAAGCCCAAGCGCCTCCAGGTCGAAGCGGAAACCCTTACCGACAGATACGGAAAGTTTTACGCTGAACCTTTTGAGCGGGGTTTTGGTACCACGATTGGGAATTCCCTGCGTCGGGTGCTGTTGTCCTCGCTCCAGGGGGCGGCCATCGTCTCCGTGCGGATCAAAGGCGTTCTTCATGAGTTCTCCACCATCCCCGGTGTTACCGAGGATGTTACGGATATCATTTTGAACCTGAAGGGTGTTCTGCTGCGCCTGCATGGCAACGACAGCCGCAATATCCGGGTGGTGATGAAGGGTGCCGGGGTGATTACCGCCGGTGATTTCATCACCGATTCCCACGTGGAAGTTTTGAACCCGGAACATCATATCGCCACCTGCTCGCAGGAGGCGGATGTGGAAATGGACATGGTTGTCTCTTTCGGCAAGGGCTATGTCTCCGCCGATCGCAACCGGGACGAGAAGGCTCCGGTCGGGACCATTCCCATTGACGCCATCTTCTCTCCGATCAAGAAGGTGAACTTCACCGTCACCAATGCGCGTGTCGGGCAGATCACCGACTACGACAAGCTGACCACGGAAATTTTCACCGATGGCAGCGTGCGTCCGGACGATGCGTTGTCCTATGCGGCGAAGATCGTCAAGGAACAGATGCAGCTGTTCATCAATTTCGATGAGGACACCGAGCCCGTCGAAGAGGAAGTCAGTGAGTCGACCGGTAAGATCAATGAAAATCTCTATCGGAGCGTCGATGAGCTGGAACTTTCGGTGCGGAGCGCCAACTGTTTGAAGAACGCCAATATCCGCCTGATCGGCGACCTGGTACAGCGCACCGAAGGCGAAATGCTGAAAACCCAGAATTTTGGGCGTAAATCGTTGAACGAAATCAAGGATATCCTTGCCGAAATGGGGCTCACGCTCGGGATGAAGCTGGAAAACTTTCCCGATCCGGAGTATCTCAAGATCATTCAAAAAGGCAACGAGGAAGACTGATTCCGCCGCCCAGGGATTAACGAAGAAAGGACCATAGAACAATGCGTCACAATAAATCCGGAAGACGGCTCGGTCGCAACTCAAGCCACCGTTCAGCTATGATGCGCAACCTGGTGACGTCTCTCCTTGAGCATGAAAAAATCACCACCACCGATTGTCGTGCCAAAGAGTTGCGCAAGGTTGTCGATAAAATGATTACCCTGGGTAAGCGTGGTGATCTGCACGCCCGCCGTCAGGCGCTACAGGTTATCCGCGACGGGAAAGTCGTCGGTAAGCTGTTTGAGCGCATTGCCCCGCGCTACCAGGATCGTCCCGGAGGCTATACCCGCATCATCAAGTTGGCCAACCGTGTCGGCGATAACGCGTCGCAGTCGATCATCGAGCTGGTGGAGGAAGAATTTACTCCGCGCCCGCCGAAACAGAAGAAGGTCGCTGC
>JARRKW010000604.1:0-2320 GCA_037387645.1 Desulfuromonadaceae bacterium | reverse complement strand
CCGTTTCTCCACCATCGCCGGTATCTCCATCTGTCTGGACGACATGGTTATTCCGGAGTCGAAGCAGACCCATATCGACGCAGCGGTCGATGAGGTGCGGGAGATCCAGCAACAGTACACCGAGGGTCTTATCACCGACGGCGAGCGGTACAACAAGGTCATCGATATCTGGGCCAAATGTACCGAGGTGATTGCCCAGACCATGTTGGGTAATCTGTCCGTCGACCTGGTCCCTCCGCCGGAAGGCAGCGAGGATATGGAGCCCATCAAGGTGCCCTCCTTCAACGCCATTCACATAATGGCCGATTCCGGGGCCCGTGGTAGCGCCCAGCAGATCCGGCAGTTGGCCGGGATGCGTGGTCTCATGGCCAAGCCTTCCGGTGAAATTATCGAAACCCCCATTACCGCCATCTTCCGTGAAGGTCTCACCGTGCTGCAGTACTTCATTTCGACCCACGGTGCCCGTAAGGGTCTGGCCGATACCGCCCTGAAGACCGCCAACTCCGGTTACCTGACCCGGCGGCTGGTGGACGTGGCCCAGGATGCCATCATCACCGAGCAGGACTGCGGTACTTTAGACGGCATTCTGGTCTCCTCCCTGACCGAAGGGGGAGAGGTTATCGAACGTCTGGGCGACCGCATCCTCGGGCGGACCGCGCTGGAGGATGTGCTCGATCCGGTTACCGATGAGGTGCTGGTGGAAGCCAACCAGCAGATCGACGAAGCCCTGGTGGAAAAGATCGAGGCGGCCGGTATTGAGCGGCTGCGGATTCGGTCGGTGCTGACCTGCCAGAGCCGGCGGGGCATCTGCGCCACCTGTTACGGGCGCGACCTGGCCCGGGGCCATATGGTCAACCTGGGTGAGGCGGTTGGTGTCATTGCCGCCCAGTCCATCGGCGAGCCCGGTACCCAGCTGACCATGCGGACCTTCCATATCGGGGGTACCGCTTCGCGGCGCGCCGAACAGACCTCCCTTGAATCGCGCTTCGACGGTATTTTGCGCTATATCAACCTGAATACCGTTGTCGATAAAACCGGCAATCATGTGGTTATGAACCGCAATGGCGAAGTGGCCGTGGTGGACGAAACCGGTCGGGAACGGGAACGTTACGGGGTGGTCTATGGGGCCCGTATCCGCATCCCGCCCGAAGGGGCGGTGACCGCCGGTTGCCTGCTGGCCGAATGGGACCCCTATACCATGCCGATTCTGACCGAGATTCCCGGCCGGGTGCGCTTCGGGGATATCCTGGAAAGTGTCACCATGGAGGAGCAACTGGACGGCCGGTGGGGGCCAATATTGTCGTGGCCGAAGACGAGATTGTCAGCGCCGGTGACATCCTGGCCAAGATTCCCCGGGAGACCACCAAGACCAAGGACATCACCGGTGGTCTGCCCCGCGTCGCCGAGCTGTTCGAAGCCCGCAAGCCAAAGGAATTCGCCGTTATCACCGAGATCGACGGGGTGGTCAGCTTCGGCAAGGACTCCAAGGGCAAGCGCAAGGTTATTGTTACCCCGGAAATCGGTGAGTCGAAGGAATACCTCATCGCCAAAGGCAAGCACATCAGTGTCCACGAAGGCGATCATGTTCGTGCCGGCGAGGCCCTGATGGATGGTTCGAGCAATCCTCACGATATTCTGCGGGTATTGGGCGAAAAAGAGCTGTCCAAATATCTGGTCGACGAGGTGCAGGAGGTTTACCGCCTGCAGGGTGTCAAGATCAACGACAAGCACATCGAAACCATTGTGCGGCAGATGCTGCGCCGGGTGCGCATCAAAGAGGTGGGGGATACCCGCTTCCTGCTGGACGACCAGATCGAACGCTGGGAATTCGAGACCGAAAATCAGCGCGTCATGGCCGAAGGCCAGAACCCGGCGGTGGGCGAACCGCTGATGCTTGGCATCACCAAGGCGTCGCTCTCCACCGAGTCCTTCATTTCGGCGGCCTCCTTCCAGGAAACCACCAAGGTGCTGACCCAGGCTTCCATCGAGGGGAAGGTCGATTATCTGCGCGGCCTGAAGGAGAACGTCATTATGGGCCGGCTGATTCCGGCCGGGACCGGCGTTTCCAAGTATCGCAGCGCCAAGCTTTTCATCGAGGAACCGGTTGAGGTGGTGGAAGTTCTGCCGGAAGAGGTGAACGATGAAGAAGAATATGCTGCGGATGACAACATGCAGGATGAATAGCCGGCTTGCCGTAGAATCGGGCGGCCGGCCCGGCTGAAAAAAATAAAAAAATAGATGTTGACAAGGGGAAGGCAGATTGATAAAGTCTGCGAGTTTTCCCCGTAGCATAAGTACATTTGCTCTTTTAACTACAGAA
>JARRKW010000603.1:2780-3306 GCA_037387645.1 Desulfuromonadaceae bacterium | reverse complement strand
GTCGGAGAGGCCCATCAGAAACTGATTCTGCAGACCATCGGCATCTCCCCGGATAAGGACTTCACCACCTTTGAGTTTCTCGGCAACATGGGCACCGTTTCCCTGCCGGTCACCGCGGCCATCGCCAAGGAACGGGACATCCTGCTGCCCGGCGACATCGTCGGCTTTCTGGGCATCGGCAGCGGCCTCAACTGCCTGATGCTGGGTATTCAATGGTAATGTCGGACGCCTACCCCTTCAGCAGCCATTACCTGGACCGCAATGGTCTGCGCTACCACTACCTTGACGAGGGGAGCGGGGAGCCCGTGGTCATGCTGCATGGCAACCCGAGCTGGTCCTTCTACTACCGGGAGCTGGTAAAAGAGCTGCGCAGCGACTATCGCACCATCGTCCCCGACCACATCGGTTGCGGTTTGTCGGACAAACCGAGCGACGCGCAGTACAGCTTCACCCTGCGGCAACGGGTTGACGATCTCGAAGCGCTGCTGGAAGCGCTCGGCATCCGTGACAACATCACCCTGGTGCT
>JARRKW010000603.1:0-2685 GCA_037387645.1 Desulfuromonadaceae bacterium | reverse complement strand
CCCAACTGGGTGCTTTCCTTATCCAGCGCTGCAACGCCTTTGCCCGCGGCGCCGCCCTGGTCGGCTGCAAACGCCATCCCATGGACGCCGCCCTGCGCCGGGCCTATTGCAGTCCCTACGACAGTCCGAAGAACCGACTGGCCACTCTGCGTTTCGTGCAGGACATCCCCCTGCAACCGGGAGATACCAGTTACGCCCTGGTCTCCGAGGTGGAACAGGGACTGGAGCGCTTTGCTGATCGGCCCATGGCCATCTTCTGGGGGGAGAAGGATTTCGTCTTCGACCATCATTTTCGCCGGGAATGGCAACGGCGCTTCCCGGCCGCCGAGCTCCATTCCTACCCCGATGCCGGCCATTATGTGCTGGAGGATGCCGGCGATCTGATCATTCCCCTGATCCGGCAATTTCTGCAACAGCATCCCCTGGGATCCGAAGCGGCATGAAGTCGACCCCCGGGACCAGCAACATCGCCGCCCATCTGCCGGAAATGGCCCGCAACCACCCCCAGCTGCCGGCGGTACACTTCCCCCGGGGGCAGCACTCCACTCAGTACAGTTTTCAGGAGCTCGACCAGCAGAGCAACCGTCTGGCCCTTGGCCTGGAAGCGGTAGGCATCGGCCGCGGCACCCGCACGGTGCTGCTGGTCCCGCCCAGTCCCGACTTTTTCGCCCTGACCTTCGCCCTGTTCAAGGTGGGGGCGGTGCCGGTGCTCATCGATCCGGGCATGGGGGTAAAAAATCTCAAGGCCTGCCTGGAAGAGGCCGAGCCGGAAGCCTTTATCGGCAACAGCAAGGCCCACCTGGCCCGGCTGCTCCTCGGCTGGGGCCGGGCCACCATCCGCACCCTGGTGACCTGCGGTCCCCGGCTGTGCTGGGGCGGTCACAGCCTCGCCCAACTGCTCGCGGTAGCGTCCGAAGAAACGGACTATGCCATGGCCGTAACCAGCGCCGAGGAAACCGCCGCCATTCTTTTCACCAGCGGCAGTACCGGCTCCCCCAAGGGGGCGGTCTACAGCCACGGCAACTTCTGCGCCCAGGTGGAGATGCTGCGGAAGCTGTACGACATCCGCCCCGGGGAAATCGACCTGCCGACCTTCCCCCTCTTTGCCCTGTTCGCCCCGGCCCTGGGCATGACCTCGGTCATTCCGGAAATGGATTTCACCCGGCCCGGTTCGGTCGATCCCCGCAACATCATTAAAGCCATCCAGCATGTTCGGCTCCCCGGCCCTGATCAACCGGGTCGGCCGCTACGGTCAACAGCATGGAATCAAGCTGCCCACCCTGCGCCGGGTCATTTCCGCCGGAGCGCCGGTGCCGGCCAGCGTACTGGAACGCTTTGCCGCCATGCTGCCGGCAACCGCCGAGGTCTTCACCCCCTACGGCGCCACTGAAGCCTTGCCGGTCTGCTCCATCGGCAGCCGGCAGATTCTGGAACAGACCCGGGCCCTCACCGAGCAGGGGCATGGGGTTTGCGTCGGCCAGCCGATGAAAGGCATCGAGCTGCACATCATCGCCATCGACGATGGCCCCATTCCCTGCTGGGACGAAGGGCTCAAGGTGGCCGACGGCCAAATCGGCGAAATCGTGGTCAAAGGACCGCAGGTTACCGCCCGCTATTTCAACCGCCCCAAGGCCGATGCCCTGGCCAAGATCCGGGATCCCGCCGGAGGCTTCTTCCATCGCATGGGGGACCTGGGCTATCGCGACGAAGCCGGTCGCATCTGGTTCTGCGGTCGCAAGGCCCATCGGGTGATCAGCCCCGATCAGACCCGATACAGCATCCCTTGCGAGGCCATCTTCAACACCCATCCCCAGGTTTATCGCTCAGCCCTGGTCGGGGTTGGCGCGCGCCATCAGCAACGGCCGGTCATCTGCATTGAACTGGAAAAGGGCGTCAAAAAATCGACAGAAGAGCAAATCCGCCGGGAACTGTTGGATCTCGCCTGTCAATATGCCGTCACGACGGGTATCCGGGAGCTGTTGTTTCATCCGGCCTTTCCCGTCGACATTCGCCATAACGCCAAGATCTTCCGGGAAAAACTGGCTGTCTGGGCACAAAAGGAGCTGTCATGAAAGCGCTGGTTACCGGCGGCGGTGGTTTCCTCGGCAAGGCCATCGTCAAGCTGCTGCGGCAGCGGGGAATGGCGACCCGTTCCTTTTCGCGCAGCGCATATCCCGAACTCGAAACCCTGGGTGTTGAACATGTGCGTGGGGAACTGGCCGATGCGGCGGCGGTGAACCGCGCCGTGGAGGGCTGCGATCTGGTCTTTCACGTCGGCGCCAAGGCCGGGGTCTGGGGTTCCTATGAGGAGTTTTATCAGGCCAACATGGTCGGTACCCGCAACGTCATCAACGCCTGTCGCCAGGCCGGTGTTCAAAAGCTGGTCTACACCAGCTCGCCGAGTGTGGTTTTCAACGGCCGGGACATGGAGGGGGTGGACGAATCGGTCCCCTATCCCGAGCGCTTCAAGGCCCATTACCCACGGACCAAAGCCGAGGCGGAACGCCTGGTGCTGGCCGCCAACGGGCCCGAGCTGGCCACCGTCGCCCTGCGTCCCCACCTGATCTGGGGTCCCGAGGACAATCATCTGGTACCGCGCATTCTCGAACGGGGACGACAAGGGGCGCTATGCCGCTTCGGTCGCCGCCCCTGCCTGGTCGATACCTGCTACATCGATAACGCCGC
>JARRKW010000602.1:0-2790 GCA_037387645.1 Desulfuromonadaceae bacterium | reverse complement strand
GTCCGCAACAGCAGGTGTCCTTTGCCCTGGGGCGGCGTCCCGGTGCTCACGCCGCGGTCGACCTGCAACGACGGGGGGTGGTGGTCTCCCTGGCGGCGGGGGTGATGACGGCACCGGTCATTGGCAGCACTCCGGATCTCTGGAACAGCCAACCCGGGTTGTTACGCCCGCCCGGGGCCTTGGCCGAGGACGAGTTTCTGCGGCGTTGCATCCGTTGCGGCGAATGCATGAAGGTCTGCATCAGCGGCGCCCTGCAGCCGGCCCTGTGGCAGACCGGCGCCAGCGGGCTCTGGACCCCTCTGCTGATGCCGCGCATCGGCTACTGCGAATATAACTGTACCCTGTGCGGCCAGGTCTGTCCCACCGGGGCGATCCGGCTGTTGTCTTTGCCGGAGAAGCAGAAATTCGTGATTGGCATTGCCGTTTTCGATAAAAATCGCTGTCTCCCTTTTGCCCGGGGAACAGAATGCCTGGTTTGCGAAGAGCATTGTCCCACCGGCGAAAAGGCCATCGTTTTCGATCTGCAACAGGTCCGGGTGGGCACCGAGCTGCAAACCCTGAAAATGCCGCGGGTGATCCCGCAACGTTGCATCGGCTGCGGCATTTGCGAAACCCGCTGTCCGCTGGAGGGGGGCAGCGCCATTCGCGTTCTCAATGAAGGGGAAAGCCGGCGTCGGCGTGATTTATGGAGCTGATCCGTAGCGATGCGGCGGATGGCATGGGGAGTAGCAAATGAGAAGGATACTGTTCGGGGTACTGTTGGGACTCTTCTGGATTGGAGCTGTTCGGGGTGGGTCGGTGCCGGAGCAACTGCTGATCGACGATTTTGAACAGGGCCTGCGGCCGGTTTGGCGGGAACAGATTTTTCAGGGGCAGACCCGTTATCGGGTGGTGGCTGCAGACGGCGGCAAGGTCTTGCAGGCCGATAGTCGGGGCACCGCCTCGGGGTTGGTTTTCAAACAGCGCTACGATCTGCAGCAGTACCCCTGTCTGGCCTGGCGCTGGCAGGTCTCGAACATTCTGACCAAGGGAGATGCCCGCAGCCGGGCCGGCGATGACTATGCCGCCCGGGTCTATGTGGTTTTTCCCCACTGGTTTCCTTCTAAGACCCGCAGCATTAACTATATCTGGGCCAACCGTTTGCCCCGGGGAGAGTTTCTGGCCAACCCTTTTTATGGTAATGCGGTTATGCTGGCAGTGGAAAGCGGAACGGAAAAGGTGGGAAGCTGGGTGGAGGAAAAACGTAACGTGCTGGCCGACTATCGGATGATTTTCGGCGAGGAGCCCCCCTTGGCGGGGGCCATAGCGATTATGACCGATACGGACAATACCGGAGAGTCGGCGTCGGCCTGGTATGACGATATCCGTCTGGAGTCTGCTTCGCCCTGACCCGGTTTCCGCAAGCGTCGGCCCTCGGTCTTCGGACGTCAGCCGAGAATGGTTTCGACCCGGTTGCGCGACGCCGAGACTGATGGTCAGCTTGAGATCCTGGCAGGCCCCTTCGAAGCGCAGTTCACTGACATCCTGGCGCAATCGTTCCGCTACCCGCACGGCCTCGTTGAAGCCGGTTTCCGGCAGCACCAAGGCAAACTCCTCCCCGCCGAAACGGGCGGCGAGATCGTAATCCCGCAACTGTCCTTTCATGGTCTTGGACAGTCTCTGCAGGACCATATCCCCCTGTTGATGGCCGTAACAGTCGTTGATCTGTTTGAAATGGTCGATATCGACCATGACCAGGGCCAGTGGTTTCTGGGAGCGCTCGCAACGCTGCAGTTCCTTGTCCAGGGTTTTCATCAGAAAGCGCCGGTTGCTCAACTGGGTCAGGGGATCGGTGTTGGAGAGATCCAGCAGGGCCTGGTTGCTTTTTTTCAGACTGTCCTGGAGATTCTTGATTTTGAGCTGGACCTTGACCCGGGCAAGCATCTCCCCCGGATCGAAGGGTTTGGTCAGGTAGTCGCTGGCGCCCAGTTCCAGACCACGGATTTTGGTTTCCTGATCCTTCACCCCGGTGATCATGATGACCGGGATGTCCTGGAGCTCCTTGCGGGTTTTGATCATGCTCAGAAACTTGAAACCGTCCATGCCCGGCATGTCCAGGTCGCAGAGGATGACGTCCAGCGGGAAACTCAGGGCGATTTTGAAGGCGTCCACGACGCTGTCGGCTTCGTGGTAGGTCTGAAAAAGGTTGATCGCCTTGAGACCGTCCATAACTTGCCGACGGGCTCCTGTCGAATCATCAATGATCAGAACGGAAGGTTTCATGTGAGCGATTTAAATTCACTGAGAAGGGACGTTGCCTGCTAATCTAAATGCACAGAGAAGATTTGTAAAGATATAAAATTGTCATGAAGTCAAGTCTTTTAGGTTTGTTTGGGGTATGCTTTTGGTAGATCTTCGCGGAGAAAGGAGCTGGCCATGGCGTTAATGAAAACCTGGTACACCCCGGATGAGGTGGAAGACAAGTTCGGCGTCAAAAAGTCCGTGCTTCTTGGTTGGGTTGAGAGTGGCCTGGTGCGTGCCGAGCAGGAAGGCAAAAAAATTCTTCAGGTCAATATCGACGATGTCAAGCTGGAAATGGAAAATCTGGTGAGCAGGTAGGCGGCAGGCTTTGCTCAAAGAAACCCCGGTTCCGGTTTCTTTGAGCAAAGTCGATGCGTTTGGAACCTAGTGGCCCGTTCGGCCAATCCTATCCTTTAATTCTGGCCCTTTTGCCCGCTGCCTGCGTTCTGCCTCTTTGGCTTAACGCTGGCTAGGCCTGCATCGGCACGCCTTGCCAGCAACCAAAATGAC
>JARRKW010000601.1:0-1493 GCA_037387645.1 Desulfuromonadaceae bacterium | reverse complement strand
ACCCCTCTTTATGCCGGACCGGACAGCATTCTGCCCGCGGACGAAGTGGAAAAGGCCTTCCACCAGCTTGCGCCCTTCGACTGGAGGCAGGGGGAGTATGCCTCCCTGGTACCGATGTTTGTCCAGGCCTGCCGCCGTACCGACCAGCGCGACGTCGACATCAGCCCTGAGTTCCGCGAAACCATCCTCACCCGGCTGAAGGAATCCGCTGCCCGCCCCGAACAGTTGCGGGTGGTTCGCGACTGCATCCCGCTGGAAGAAGCCGACCGGCTCGCCCAGTTCGGCGAATCCCTCCCGGCAGGCCTGCTGCTGGTGTCCCGGTGACAGCAGGGTCAATCCTGCTGGCGATCCATAACCTCGACCCAGAAGGTACAGCCGCCCCGGGGGGTTGCCTCCACCCAGACCCTACCGCCGTATAATTCCGCTATTTTTTTGACAATGGCCAGACCGATACCGGTTCCTTTGACAGTGGTTCCGCTAGCTCCCCGATAAAACAGCTCAAAGACCTTGCGGCGCTCCTCTTCAGCGATGCCCGGCCCATGGTCCCGAACAAAGAAGCTTACCTTTTCCTTGCCCTGCATCCCGCCGATTTCAATGGTTTTGTTTACATCACAGGCATAATGCAGGGCGTTGCCGAGAAGATTTTTAAGGATTTCCGCCAGCAGGGACTCAGGCACAGACAACGTCGGCAATGAGTCCGTTTTGACGGTCACCCCCTGCTCGGCCATGGGTCCGGACAGCTCAAGCAAAACCGATTCAACCACGCGATTGAGGCTAACCGGATGCTGGGGCCGTTCCACATAGCCGGCCCTGGCGACCGTGAGCAGATCCTCCAGCAGGGTAACCATCCGTCCCCCCTGCGTGGCAATCTCATCCAGACATCCCAAGGCCTGCTCATCCAGCTTGTCCCCATAGTTCTCCTGGAGAAACTCGGCATAGCCGATCATCACGGCAAGGGGCGAACGTAAATCATGGGAGACCGTGGAAACGAATTCCTCCAATTCACGGTTGGCCTTGGTGAGCTTATGCTGTTCCTCCTGGAAAGCCCGATGGGCCCGATGGATTTCCTGAAACAGGGGACGAAATTTTAGAATCCCCAAAAGCATCAACAGGGAAATAACCAAACCGGCGCCCTGAACCGCCAGATCGGCATGCAGGTGACCATGACTGTACTCAAGCAGGGTCAAGCAACGCCTGATACCCTGCAGCATAAAACCACTGGCCAGAAACAACCAGGCCGCCATGGCGCCGCTGGGTCGGATCAGGCTGATGGCAACGGCCGCGGCGGCAAACTGGACGATACAGGAGAGGGACATGATTGAAAACAGCAGAACATGGCTGAATTGCATGGTCGTTCTCCCTTAAGAAGTTCAATCAAAAAGGGACTCTCAAGTGCTGCGAATAGCCGGGGAGAAGAGCTCTGCGCCCGGCAGAAGCCAATGGCTCCGCGAGACCCAGGCGCGCCCGACGCAAGAAGAGCCAGCCCCTCTCAA
>JARRKW010000600.1:2714-3782 GCA_037387645.1 Desulfuromonadaceae bacterium | reverse complement strand
CGTATTTTTCTGATGGTCCTGGTTTCGGCGGTTTCCGTTAATTTAAGCCGGGGGGCAATGTGCACGTTGGGTAACAAAGGACGATTGCCGGGATATCTGCGTCTCTGTCCGGGCTCTCAAGACCTGATCCCTCCGGTTTTGCGGGGTCTGGTTTCGGCACTGAGCCAGGAGAGTGGCAGGCCGCAGAGCAGGACCAGGGCGGCGGTGAAAAAGAGCAGGTTATAGCCGCCCCATTCGCCGAGGTAACCCAGTGCCAGGGCACCGATAAAGTTGCCGCCGTCGATGCCGCCGGTGAAAATGCCGGTGATTTTTCCTCTCGATTCCTGAGGTTCATGGCGGATGGCCAGGGTGTTCAGGGTCGGAAACAGCAGGCCATGACCGCAGCCGCCCAGCATTCCGGCCAGCAGCAGCGTGCCCTGGTCTCGAACCGGGATGAGGGCCAGCAATCCCAGGGCGGTCATGACCAGGGCATAGGGAAGTATCCGTGCTTCGCCGACCCGATCCGCCAGGCGCCCGCCGAAAAAACGGATGGCGACGGCGGCCACCGAGTAGGCGAAAAAGTAAGGGGAGATGAGGGGCAGCTGGCGGGCTTGGGCCATGGGGGCGACGAAATTTCCCGATGCGGCCAGACCGAAGCCGAAGCACAGGGCCAGCAGGCCGATGACCAGCTGTTTTCGGCAGGCCAGAACGCGGAAGAAGTTGAGCCCCGGCAGGGACTGCTCGGCGAGGGTTTCCGGGAGTCGCAGAGTGAGCAGCAGCGCCGCCAGCGCCAGTAGTGTGGCGAGCCAAAACATGGCTGAAAATCCGAAGCGGTGAAGAGCGATTTCCCCCAGCAGGGGGCCAGCGGCCAGACCGAGCAGGCCGGAAGTGCCGAAAATACCGATGCCTTCGTTGAGGCGATGGGGGGGCACCAGGTCGGCGATAAAGGTGAAGACGGCGGTGAAACAGATAGCCAGGCCGATGCCGTGAATCATGCGCAGCAGCAACAGTGACCAGTAGAAATCGTGCAGCTCGCCGTTGTAGAGCAGGTAACAGAGGGGGAGCAGGGTCATCAGCCAACAGCCGCCC
>JARRKW010000600.1:0-2707 GCA_037387645.1 Desulfuromonadaceae bacterium | reverse complement strand
TCGGCCGATACGATCGATCATTTCCGCAACCCAGGGACGGCACAGAGCCGAGGCGAAGGCGAAGCTCCCCATGATCACGCCGATGTCCCCCTTGGTTCCGCCATGGGCGCTGATGAAGAGGGGAAACAGAAAAAACACGCCGAAACTGGCGACGGTGCAGAAATTGGCCAGAAACAGGGCCCAAAATGCGGGAGTATAGAGCATTGCCGTGCATCCTTTGAAAGCTGAGAGCAGGAGCAATATATAGGCCCTGACGACGCAGGCGTCAAGTCTCCGGATTTGCGGGGGACATGGAACGGTAAAAAATGGTATTCTTTATCCGTTGTCGCGGCGAGGATGCCAGGGCGTAAATTTTCAATTCACTGCAAGTGGTGGCATGAACACGAGAAAGAACAAAGAAGATCGAGGGTTTTTCAGCGGCATTTTTTTTTTTCGGCGTTTTCGCCGCAATGCCGAAAAAATCAGGGAAGTCCTCAGGGATCCCATCTTTCGCGAACGCGCCGTGGTAGTCAAATTGTTGGGTGGTGTGGCTTCACTCCGTCTCGGCCAACCGATTCCGGACGATGAGCGGTCGCAGCCCCTCGATTTTAACCGGGCGCAACAGTTCATGCAATTGGAGGACCCCGAAACCCAACGCCTGCGGCATCTCGATCAGCTGGTCAAGCTGCTGGAAAAAAATCTGATCACGCCGGAAGAATTTACCGAACTGAAAAAAGATGTCATTGGTTCCTCGCCGGTGGATGTCAACTGATATGCCGCCAACGTTCATTTCGTTTTCCACGATACCTGAACCAGGAGATTTTACATGACCCGTATCGTCATTATCGGAGCCGGCATCTCCGGTCTTGCAACCGCCTACGCCATTGAACAGGGTGCGCAGAAAATCGGTCAGGAAGTGCAGACCGTTGTTTTGGAAAAGAAATCCCGCACCGGCGGCAAGATTTCGAGTATTCATGAAGAAGGATTTTTGTGCGAATGGGGCCCCAACGGTTTTCTCGACAACAAACCCATGACCCTGGAGCTTTGCGATCATCTCGGTATCCGCGATCGACTGTTGCGTTCGGACGATAATGCCCGTAAGCGTTTTATCTATTCCGAGTCGATCCTGCACCGGATGCCGGAGAATGGCCCGGCTTTTCTTCAGTCCAAGTTGATTTCCTGGCCCGGAAAAATGCGTCTGGCCTGTGAGATGCTGATTCCGAAGGCCACCGGCAGCGAGGATGAGACCCTGGCTGATTTCGGGCGGCGCCGGCTCGGGGCCGAGGCCCTCGACAAGCTGATCGCCCCCATGGTGGCCGGTATTTTCGCCGGAGACCCGGAAACCATGAGCCTGCAGAGCTGCTTTCCCCGCATTTATGAATTGGAACGGGAATACGGTGGTCTGATCAAGGCGATGGTGCTGCTGGCTCGCAAGAAGAGAGCCGATATCAAAGCCGGCAAGGTGGTTTCCAGCGCTGCCGGCCCCGGTGGCATTCTGACCTCCTTTACCGGGGGGATTCAGGAACTGACCGAAAGTACGGCCAAAGCCCTCAAGGGTGAGGTGCGTATCGATGCCCGGGTCGTACAGATCAAACGCAAAAAGGGTGGTTTCGAGGTGCAGTTGGGTGATGGCTCGACCCTCGATGCCGAGATCGTCGTCAGCGCCGCGCCCTCATACGCCCTGGCGGATATGGTTGCGGAAATTGATGCGAGCCTGGCGACGACGCTGCGAGAGATCCCCTATGCCACCATGAACGTGGTTTGTTTCGGTTGACCAATCCCACGGCCATAAAGCTCAGTGATGCCGAAGTGAAAAGCAAGGTCATGGCCGATTTGAAGGGAATTATGGGGATTACCGCAGAGCCGGAATTCGTCCGAATTTTCCGGCATGAGAAAGCGATTCCCCAATACACCGTTGGCCATGGTCAGCGGCTGTTGGCGCTGGAGGAACGCTTGAGTCAGACCCCCGGGCTCTTTTTGACCGGCAACGCGTTTTTCGGTATCGGGCTCAATGACTGTGTCCATGCCGCGAACCAGACCGCGGATCGGGTGCTGGCCTTTTTGGGCCAAGGGAGCAGCTGAGGGCTGTCTGTTGCACGGCGAAAAGGATGGGAATAATGCATAAGGTCGGGCCAATGGCCCGACCTTATGCGTTTCAGCTTAGCATATTCTGACACAAGGTTTCGAACTGGTCCGCCGGCAGGGGCCGGCTGAAAAGGAAGCCCTGTCCGTCCAGACAGCCGCGCTGGACGAGAAAACGGATCTGTTCCTCGGTCTCGACGCCCTCGGCGACAACCTGAAGTTCCATATGTTTGGTCAAGGCGATGATGGAGGTGACGATGGCGGCATCGTTTTCATCGGTGGCGATGTCCCGAACAAAGGAACGGTCGATTTTCAGTTTGGATATGGGGAAACGTTTCAAATAGGCGAGGGACGAATAGCCGGTGCCGAAGTCGTCGATGGCCAATCTGAATCCCCGTACCTTGAGATCGGTCAGGGTAAGAATCGCTTCATCGACGTTCTCCATGATCGTGCTTTCGGTAATTTCCAGTTCGATCCATTGGGGATCGAGGTCGCAGCCTTCAACAATGGCGACCAGCATGTCGACAAATGAGGGTTGTTTGAACTGACGTCCCGAAATGTTTACCGCGATAGGGATGCTCCACCCCCGCTCCAGGCAGCGTTTGGCCTGGGCGCAGGCGGTTTGCAATACCCACCGGCCGATGGG
>JARRKW010000599.1:0-1494 GCA_037387645.1 Desulfuromonadaceae bacterium | reverse complement strand
AATCAAAACCTCCCCCTTGTGGATAATCATTATCCGTTAGCATTGACATTCCTGGAATAGCTGATAAGGGTTTAGTGTTTTCCAGCCGATGTTCCCGGCTGTAGCCAGGCGGACCGGATGGAAGCTTCTTGACTTCTCAAGCCGAACCAGAGCGTTCGGCTATACCGGTTTTGCAAAATAAGATGCTTTTTGCAACGCCAGGAAAATCGTCATTAACGGAAGGGATCATTTATCACAGACACAGGGAGGTGACGGCATGGGTGATGAGAGTAAATGCCCGGTGACGGGCCGAACCGGCAAGCAGGTCGCCGGCGGTGGTACCAGGAATCAGGACTGGTGGCCGGATCAGTTGAATCTCAAGATTCTGCATCAGAACTCGGCCCTGTCCAATCCCATGGGTGAAGAGTTCAATTATGCGGAGGAATTCAAGAAACTCGACCTGGAGGCGGTGAAGCAGGATCTGTATGCCCTGATGACCGACTCGCAGGAATGGTGGCCGGCCGATTACGGCCACTACGGCGGGCTCTTCATCCGCATGGCCTGGCACAGCGCCGGGACCTACCGGGTCGGCGACGGTCGCGGCGGCGCGGGGTCCGGCACCCAACGGCTGGCGCCCCTCAACAGCTGGCCGGACAATGTCAATCTGGACAAGGCCCGGCGTCTGCTCTGGCCGATCAAGCAGAAATACGGCAGAAAAATTTCCTGGGCCGACCTCATGATTCTGGCCGGCAACTGCGCCCTGGAGTCCATGGGCTTTAAAACTTTCGGTTTCGGTGGCGGTCGGGAGGACCTCTGGGAACCGGAGGAGGACATCTACTGGGGTTCGGAGGATACCTGGCTGGGGGATAAACGCTATAAAGGCGACCGGGAACTGGACAACCCTCTGGCCGCGGTGCAGATGGGCCTGATCTACGTGAACCCGGAAGGTCCCAACGGCGAACCGAATGTGCAGGCTTCGGGGCTTGACGTGCGGGAAACTTTCGGCCGCATGGCCATGAACGACGAGGAGACCGTGGCGCTGGTGGCCGGCGGCCACACTTTTGGCAAATGCCATGGCGCCGGCGACCCGGAACTGGTCGGTTCCGAACCGGAGGGTGCCAGTTTGGCGGAGCAGGGTCTCGGCTGGAAGAGCAGCTTCGGCAGCGGCAAGGGGGATGATACCATCTCCAGCGGTATCGAAGGCGCCTGGACGCCGAATCCCGTCCAATGGGATATGGGCTATTTCGATATGTTGTTCAACTACGACTATACCCTGGTGAAAAGTCCCGCCGGCGCCCACCAGTGGGTTCCGATCGAGCCGGCGGAAACGAATCTGGCGCCGGCGGCCCATGATCCGTCGAAGCGGGTCACCACCATCATGACCACGGCGGATCTCTCCCTGAAAATGGATCCCATCTATAAACCGATTGCCAAGCGCTTCCACAAAAATCCGAAAGCATTCGCCGACGCCTTTGCCCGCGCCTGGTTCAAGCTGACCCACCGCGACATGGGGCC
>JARRKW010000598.1:0-1502 GCA_037387645.1 Desulfuromonadaceae bacterium | reverse complement strand
CTTTTCTGACATCAAGTCAGCGCTCGCTCCGCTTCGAATCCCTTGGGACCCGTTGCTTTAATAAGTGGCGGAGAGGGAGGGATTCGAACCCTCGGTACAGGTTTTGCCCGTACACTCGCTTAGCAGGCGAGCGCCTTCAGCCAGCTCGGCCACCTCTCCGTATGCAAACTATGCTGTTTTATCTATCCGCAAAGCCAGCGCTTTGCTTCGAATCCTACCATTTTGTCCTTAAGTTGGCGGAGGAGGTAGGATTCGAACCCACGGATCTTTCGATCAACGGTTTTCAAGACCGCCGCCTTAAACCACTCGGCCACTCCTCCGTGGCAGAACTTTTACTCTTTGCCGATCCGCTCCAACCCGCCCAGATAGGGGCGCAACGCCTCGGGGACCAGCACCGAACCATCGGCCTGCTGATAATTCTCCAGAATGGCGACCAGGGTGCGCCCGACAGCCAATCCCGAGCCGTTCAGGGTATGCACCAGTTCGGCCTTGCCGCCTTCCTCGCGCCGGAAACGGATGGCCGCCCGTCGCGCCTGAAAATCACGGAAATTGGAGCAGGACGAAATTTCCCGATAGGTTTCCTGGCCCGGCAACCAGACTTCGATATCGAAGGTGCGGGCCGCGGAGAAACCGAGATCGCCGCTGCACAGATCGACCACCCGGTAGGGCAGCTTGAGCCGGCGCAACACCTCCTCGGCATTGTCCAGCAGGGAGGCCAGCTCGGCATCCGACTCTTCCGGCTTGACGAACTTGACCAGCTCGACCTTGTTGAACTGGTGCTGGCGAATCAATCCCCGGGTGTCCTTGCCGTAGGAGCCGGCTTCCCGTCGGAAGCAGGGGGTATAGGCCGTATAGCTCAGGGGCAGGTCGGCGCCGGCCAGGATCTCGTCCCGGTGAATGTTGGTCACCGGCACTTCCGCCGTGGGAATGAGAAAGTAATCGGGACCTTCGGTATGAAAAAGATCGTCTTCAAACTTGGGGAGCTGACCCGTCCCCGTCATGGACTCCCTGTTTACCATAAAGGGCGGAAGAATTTCAACATATTTGTGCTCCCCCGTGTGCAGGTCGAGCATGAAGTTTATCAGGGCTCGCTCCAGCCTGGCGGCACCGCCCCGGTAGAGGGTAAAGCGGGCGCCGGTGATCTTGCTGCCCCGTTCAAAATCGAGGATGCCGAGCTCTTCGCCGATCTCCCAATGGGGTTTCGGTGTGAAAGCAAAGACCGGCGGTTCCCCCCAGCGTTTGACCTCGCGGTTGTCCTCCTCGGAAGCACCGACCGGCCCCTGTTCGTGGGGGATATTGGGAATCTGCAGCAGCAACGCCTGCAGGTTTTCTTCGACCTCTTTCAGTTCATCATCCAGGGTTTTGATGCGCGCCGAAACCTCCTTCATGCTGGCGATCTCGCCCTGCACCTGGCTCTTGTCCTTGGTCTTGCCAATGATGGCGGAAACCCGGTTCTTTTCAGCCTTGAGGGTCTCGGATTCACTGAGCAGTTCGCGCCGACG
>JARRKW010000597.1:0-1505 GCA_037387645.1 Desulfuromonadaceae bacterium | reverse complement strand
AGATTCGCCGGGTGCTGGCTTCGCGCAGCGACATCCTCAAGGTGCTCGGCGAGTTCTTCGGCTTCCGCGCCTCGGTTCTGGCGGCCGCCAACGAAATGGGCCACGGCAACGAGCTGTCCAACCTGGAGCAGTATTTCCAGATGCGCGGCCAGGCCGAGATCGAGGGGAGCGACAAGCATATTATTTCGGCGGTCGAAGCCCTGCTGCGCTACGCTTTCGAGCAGCGCGCCAGCGACATCCACATCGAACCGAAGCGGGAAAAATCCCTGGTGCGATTGCGGGTCGACGGCGTACTGCACAACATCCATACCGTTCCCAGCAAGCTGCACCCCCCCATCGTTTCGCGCATCAAGCTCCTCTCCCGGCTCGATCTGGCGGAAAAACGTCGCCCCCAGGACGGTCGCATCAAGACCCGGCACAAGGACAAGGAAATCGAGCTGCGCGTGTCAACCCTGCCGGTGGCCTTCGGCGAAAAGGTGGTTATCCGTATTTTCGATCCCGAAGTGCTGATGCAGGATCTCGACCGACTTGGTTTCTATCCCCGAGAATACCAGCTGTTCAGTTCCTTCATCCGCAGGCCCAACGGCATTATTCTGGTGACCGGACCCACCGGCAGCGGCAAGACCACCACCCTCTATTCCTCGCTGCGGGTGCTGGCTTCGCCCGAGGTCAACATCGTCACCGTCGAGGACCCCATCGAGATGGTGATGGAGGAATTCAACCAGGTGGGGGTACAGACCGCCATTGAGGTTACCTTCGCCACGGTGCTGCGCAACATCCTGCGTCAGGACCCGGACATTATCATGATCGGTGAAATCCGCGACAAGGAAACCGCCGACAATGCGGTGCAGGCCGCGCTGACCGGACATCTGGTCCTTTCCACCCTGCACACCAACGATGCCCCCACCTCGATTGTCCGCCTGCTCGATCTCGGTGTGCCCTCCTTTCTTATCGCCTCCACGGTCATCGGCATCAACGCCCAACGTCTGGTGCGGACCATCTGTGTCCATTGCAAACGGCAGCGGCTGCTGACTCCCGAGGAGATCGCCTATCTGCGTCTGGAGGGGGAGCAGATAACGGTTTGGGAAGGGGCCGGCTGCGACGAATGTCGCGGTACCGGCTACAAGGGGCGCTCCGGCATCTTCGAGATCATGGATTTTACCCAACGGGTGCGCGATGTGCTTTCCGATGAGATTGATCTGGAAACCCTTCACCGCGCGGTGCGCGCGGACGGCATGATCAGCCTGCGGGAGGCCGCGGTGCGGAAAATGCTCGAAGGGATCTCGACCTTTGAAGAAGTGGTTTCGGTAACCGGTTGATCCGTTTTACCGGACGGAGCTGGCGGGGGCATTGCCCGTTCAATCAGGGGGCGGCGGGCTGTTGCTGGGCGGTCTGGCAGGGCGCTGGTTGTTCCGCGAGTAATTCCCTAAGATCCTCGCCCAGGGGTTCCAGCGGCCCCAGGGGGTAGCCCCCTTGCCGGATAAGCGTGTCGAGTTCGTCGATGC
>JARRKW010000596.1:0-1507 GCA_037387645.1 Desulfuromonadaceae bacterium | reverse complement strand
CGGCAAGCTGAAGGATTCCTTCCAGCGAACCGTTGATAATCGTGGATCCGGTCGCCAGCACGAGATCGGCCCGTTCAAACAACTCCAGCAGCGCCTGATCCTCCCCCCAGATGATGGGGACACCGTATTTGACCTCTCCACGAAAGTCTTCATCTCGATCCACACAAGACACGCCTGCGGCGCCGAAGGTTTTAACCAAGGCTTCCAAAAAAGCTGGTTGCAGGCCGAGAAGACCGACATTACCGGAAGTTGTCCGCTGAACAAATTTCACTATTTCATCGGCGCACTCTTCTGGCTCGTTATTTTTACAATGAATTGTCTTCAGATCCGGAAACAGAAATCGCATGACTGCGTTCAGGGTAGCGATAAATAGAGCCCTTTGTTTGGTATTCGCTAAAGAAAGCTGAACGATATCGTTCAAGGTTCCGGAAAACTCCGAAGGGGCATCCGTATAGGCCTGTCCTTTCACTTCCATAAAGGTCGCTTCCATCAAAAATTCTTTCCCCTTTAACAACGGGTAGTCCTGTCGGCCCGGATTTCCAATGGCCTCCGTTGTTTTTAATATTTTCGTTTGAAAGGTTACGGTCTTTGCCAACAGACCATTTTCTTTTGCCAAATTCAAAAAACATTCATGCAATCGTTGGTAAAACATAGATCCTCCTAAATTCATGGAACTATTCCAAAACGCTGAAACCGAATTGGGCAAAGAGATAGGCTCCGTGTCGCAAGAGATAAGCAATGTACCTGTTCGCCGCTTCGGGATGAGTCGGACGCGTCATTTCACATACGGGAATCGTATCGCCGGCGGTGAACGCTTCTGGAAGCGGTATCATGGCAACCTTATTGGATTGAAAACCGTCGGCGCGCCACGCGATGGTGGCATCCGCATTATTGAATTCGATCCAACGTACCAACTGCTTGACCGTCGCTCCCCTTGCGACGACATTCATTTCGACTTCATTCAACCCGGCTTTTGCAAAGACGCGCTGACCGACCCTGCCGATAGCACAAGCCTTGGGATCGCCCAGCACCAGACGAACATCCTTTTGCATGAAGTCCCGCAGAGTCCCCACCTTTGTATTATTCAAAGGCGTCAGAATGACCGGAATGTGTTTGGCGATAGGAGAATACCTTTTGACATAACCCTTATCTTTGAGCAGCTTGGCCCACTTTTCCGCGCCTGGGACGAAAACATCGGGCCGCTGTCCGGCGAGGATTTTACTCCCGAGACGTCCGGAGCCCTCGAAGTCACAGACAACCTTTGTCCCGTACTCCGCTTCAAATTGTTCACCTATGGCCTCCAAGGGCATGCGCATTCCGGCCCCGGCAAAGACTAACAAAACATCATCAGCCCATCCCATAGAAGAACAAAACATACTTAAGATAATTACCCCGGTTACGAAAATTATTTTCATCTCTATTTCCCTTTACCAGTTAACCCTGACAAGTCGCGACCCAAAAGTATAAAAAACTTCAACATCGTCGCCAGTTACCCATAATTTTTTCG
>JARRKW010000595.1:2388-4461 GCA_037387645.1 Desulfuromonadaceae bacterium | reverse complement strand
CAAGCGCCGTGCTTATGCTTCACGGCGCTTGTTTGGTTTTCAGGAAGGGGAAAGATGTTGCGGTGGCGGACGGAAGATATCGGGTATTTTGTACTGCTTCAAGAATTGCGCAATTGCCCCCTTTTCTGCTCAATTAATATACAGATGCCCGGAAAAGATATCCGTGGGGGATGGGGCATGACTCGGAAGAATTTGCCGAGGAATTAAAAGCATCAAGCAAAAACAGTATGTTGTACATTTTTTACAAATTTGGCATAAGCCCTGCTAAAGAGAAAGACACGAAACGAAGGAAACCTACGACGACGTAAGGGATCTTCGACACCAAGGCAACGACGCCCACAAGATCCGCACCCTGTGCGAAACCTCTTGTGGGCGTTTTACGTTGGCGGTGGTTACCGCGGAAGATAGAGGCACCGGGTTGGTGCTGTTCAGGGCAATGGAGCCCGATCTGGGGATCAGCTCAGGTCGGGCTTCTTTTTTTCAAATCGGACTGGCAGAACGCCCCGGCTTTCCAGCCGGCGTGGCCAACTGGGCTATTTTGCGCTAGCCGGTCCGCACTTACTCAATCCGACAGAAGAGAGGACGTAATCATGGCAGAGAAAAAACTTCGTCAGATCGCAATCTATGGTAAAGGCGGCATCGGTAAATCGACCACCACCCAGAACACGGTGGCGGGCCTTGCTTCCCTTGGCAAGCATGTGCTGATCATCGGCTGTGATCCCAAGGCCGATTCCACCCGCCTGATCCTGCATGCCAAGGCGCAGGAAACGGTTATGGACAAGGTCCGGGAACTGGGTACCGTTGAGGATCTGGAGCTTGAGGACGTTCTTAAGAAGGGCTACGGAAATATCATGTGCGTTGAATCCGGTGGCCCCGAGCCGGGTGTGGGTTGTGCCGGGCGTGGCGTTATTACCGCCATCAACTTCCTTGAGGAAGAGGGTGCCTATACGCCGGACCTTGATTTTGTCTTCTACGATGTTCTGGGTGACGTGGTCTGCGGGGGCTTTGCCATGCCGATCCGTGAAAACAAGGCCCAGGAAATTTACATTGTCGTTTCCGGCGAGATGATGGCCATGTATGCCGCCAACAATATCTGCAAAGGGATCGTCAAATATGCCTCCAGCGGCAGTGTCCGCCTGGCAGGATTGATCTGCAACAGCCGTAATACCGACCGGGAGGCCGACCTGATTGAGGCGCTGGCCGCCAAACTCGGTACCCAGATGATACATTTCGTCCCCCGCGACAATCAGGTTCAGCGCGCCGAACTGCGTCGTATGACGGTTATCGAATATTCTCCGGAACACAAACAGGCTCAAGAATATCGTGAGCTGGCCCGTAAAATTTCCGAAAACGAGATGTTCGTTGTTCCGACTCCCCTGGAGATGGAAGAGCTTGAAGAGTTGCTGATGGAATTCGCGGCGGTTACTCCTCACAGCCGACGCCTTACCATTATCATAGGAGTAAAGAAATATGTCTGAAGTGAGAAAGCCCATTGAGGGCATTAGCAAAGAAAGAACCGAGAAGCTGATTACGGAAACCCTCTCGGCTATGCCTGAGAAAGCCAAGAAGAAGCGGGCTCCTCACCTAGGCGCCAATGAACCGACTGCGTCGACCTGTGGTGTTAAGTCGAACAAGAAGGTCGTCCCCGGCATCATGAGTCAGCGCGGCTGCGCCTACGCCGGTGCCAAAGGGGTGGTCTGGGGACCGATTCGCGACATGATTCATGTCTCCCACGGTCCCATCGGCTGCGGTGTTTACAGCTGGGGGACGCGGCGCAATTTAATGCAGGGCGTTCCCGGAGTAACGTCCTTTCCCATGGACTTCACCTCCGATTTTCAAGAGCGTGACATCGTTTACGGCGGCGATAAAAAACTGGAGACGTTGCTGAACGAGGCCAACGAGCTTTTCCCTCTGAATAAGGGAATGTCGATCCTCTCCGAGTGCCCGGTCGGATTGATCGGTGACGATATCAACGCCGTAGCCAAGAAGATGGGGGCCGAACTCGACAAGCTGGTCGTCCCTTGTAACTGCGAAGGTTTCCGTGGCGTTTCACAGTCGCTGGGCCACCACATC
>JARRKW010000595.1:1414-2332 GCA_037387645.1 Desulfuromonadaceae bacterium | reverse complement strand
GAATTTCCCGATCCCGCCGGACCCTATGACATTGCTCTGATCGGTGACTATAACATCGGTGGTGACGTCTGGGCCGCCAAACCGATTCTTGAAGAGATCGGACTCAACGTCAAATCGGTCTGGACCGGCGACGGTGAAGTGGAAAAGATTGCCGCGACCTACTCCGTTAAACTCAATGTGATCCACTGTTACCGTTCCATGAACTACATGTGCAAGGTGATGGAAGAGAAGTGGGGCATCCCCTGGATTGAATACAACTTTTTCGGTCCAAGCAAGATCGCGGAGAGTCTGCGTGCCATTGCCGCTCGTTTCGACGAGACCATCCAGGAGAAGGCCGAGGCGGTTATTGCCAAATACACACCGGCGATGCAGCAAGTCATTGACGAGTACAAACCACGCCTCGATGGCAAAACCGCCATGCTCTTCGTCGGGGGCCTGCGTCCTCGCCATACCATCGGTGCCTACGAAGATCTTGGCGTGCAAATTACCGGTGCCGGCTACGAGTTTGCCCATCAGGACGATTACGACCGTACTTCGCCGGAGATGGCCAAAGGGACGCTGATCTATGACGACGTTTCCGAGTTCGAATTGGAAAAATTCGTTGAGGAGTTCAAGCCCGATCTGGTCGGTAGCGGCATCAAGGAGAAGTACGTCTTCCAGAAGTCCGGCATCCCCTTCCGCCAGATGCACAGCTGGGACTATTCCGGCCCTTATCATGGGTATGAAGGGTTCAAAATCTTCGCGCGGGATATCGATATGGCCATTAACAGCCCGACGTGGAAACTGGTAAAGGCGCCATTTTAAAGGATTCTTGTAGGGGCGATGCGGGGCATCGCCCTCGGGGAAAAGACACGAAAGGGCGAACACGAGATTTGCCCCTACGGGATTAATATAAGGAGTTATCGCCATGAGCGAAGC
>JARRKW010000595.1:0-1355 GCA_037387645.1 Desulfuromonadaceae bacterium | reverse complement strand
CAGAACAACCTCTTCGAGGGGCTGGAGAATGCTTACGTCCTCTACAAGCCGAAGATGATGCCGGTCTACACCACCTGTATGCCTGAAGTTATCGGCGACGACCTGACCGCATTCATCACCAATGCCAAGAACAAGGGACTGATCCCCCAGGATTTGCCGACTCCCTATGCCAATACCCCAAGTTTCAACGGTACGCATATTCACGGCTACGATTCAATGATGTTGGCCATTCTGAAGTACCTCACCGAAGGACAGAGTGTCGAGGGGAAGTGTACCGGCAAGCTCAATCTGATTCCCGGCTTCGACGGTAATACCGGGAACATCCGTGAGTACAAACGTATCTTAGAAGCCATGGGTATCCCTTATACGGTCCTGGCCGATACGTCGGAAGTTTTCGATACCCCCTGCGATGGGCACTACAAGCTCTATCCCGGTGGGACGAAAATCGAGGATGCGGCTGAGTCGGTCAATGGGAAGGCAACGATTTCCTTGCAGAAGTATTCGACACCGCACACCATGAAGTGGATCGAAGAGGCCTTTACCGGAGAAAAGCTGGTGATGCCGATGCCCTTCGGCATCCAGAAGACCGACGCGTTCCTGATGAAGCTCTCAGAGCTCTTTGATAAGCCGATCCCTGCTGAACTTAAAGAAGAGCGTGGTCGGGCCGTCGACGCTTTGACCGATGCCCATCAGTACCTGCATGGAAAGAAATTCGCCATCGCCGGTGATCCCGACTATCTCATCGGTATCGTCTCCTTCTTGCTTGAGATGGGCGCGATTCCTTATCACATCCTCTGCTCCCGTAGCACCAAGAAGTTCCAAAAGGAAATGGCGGCTCTATTGGAGACCTCTCCCTTCGGTGCCCAGGGAAAGATCTATATCAATAAGGACCTCTGGCACATGCGCAGCCTGCTGGTCACTGATCCGGTCGACGGCATCATTGGTGATACCCACGCCAAATGGGCTGCCCGTGACGCCAAGACCCCTCTGTTCCGGATCGGTTTTCCGATTATCGATCGAGTCAATCTGCATCGTTCACCCGTCATCGGCTATCAGGGGACGGTTAACATTCTGACCATGATCGCCAACAAATTCCTTGATATCAAGGATGAGACCTGTGAAGACCAGTGGTTTGAGATGATGAGGTAAGAAATTGGGGGGTGAGGCGTGAGGAGAGTGGTGTCGCATGTCTCACCCCTTGCCGCCGGAGGGCGGGATGATCAGAACGCGACGGTTCAACATTATCCATAGCAACAAAAAGCGAGGTTTGCATATGAAAGTCGCATTTGCCAGCAATGACAGGGTTCATGTTAACGAACATTTCGGCCGTTCCGAGCAGTTTTTCATTTGGGAAG
>JARRKW010000594.1:1495-3016 GCA_037387645.1 Desulfuromonadaceae bacterium | reverse complement strand
TCTTGAAAAAAAGATATCAAGAATGACAATGCCCCAAATCAAGATTGTGGCAATTTTGAAAATTTTCAGATTCTTTCTAAATTTTTCACTTGCTACTTCGTTGTTAATTTCTTCTTTCATTTTGACCTCCTTAAATTATTTATTTCAGCTAACAGGTAATAGACTGCATTTATATATCTATAAACAATTTATAGATGTGCCAATTAGATATCTATATGTAGAAACTAACTATTCTGCTCTATTGGTTAGCTCTTGCCATTTGAATTTCGATAACCATTTTCAAAATTCTCTACCTTATTTTTTAGAAACTCTTTGGTTTCATTTATCCCGGGCGAAAAGGACTCTTACCTGATTGCCACTTGTGGCGGGAAAACAAAAAAGCCACCTGCCCCCTTTTGGTGGGGCGGATGGCTCGGTAATTAGTAACGGCAATTCAGCATTGGCCGATGATCCCTCGATAAATAACACCCCATCAAAATAAAAAGATGCACCAAAAATAAAGCCAAAATGAGAGGAAGTCAATCTTTCTCTGGTCTGGGAGCGATGTGGCCCGGTTCTTCAATGCCCCTTCATTTCATCTTCGGCGAACTTTTTCGTCTCCTCGATGCCGATGGGTTGTTGGGAGGGGGAACCGCGGCTGCGGATTGCCAAGGGAGCTGGCGGGGGTCATGGGGAAGTGTCGATCTCTTGTAGGGTTGCCATGAAATCGGCGCGCCGGGGACCGCCCAGTTCGAGAGCACGCAACACGGCACGACGGGCCTCCTCTCGGGCTCCCTGCTCAAACAGGACCTGCGCCAGATTGTTGCAGGCGATGGCGGCCGGCGGTTCGGCCTGACAGGCATGCGCGAAGGCTGTCGCGGCCCGGTCGTATTCCCCGGCGGCATAGCGGCTGTTGCCGAGTCCGATCCAGGCCTGATGGTTGTCCGGACAGGTTTGGGTGACCTGTTCATAAGCCACGGCGGCCGCCTGCGGAGAGCTTCGTTCCAGGCCGGCCAGGGCCTGGAGCAGCTGGGTGCTGTCGAGACTGGTCGGCAGCTGCTCCGGCGGTAACACCAGCAGTCCCCAGTTGTCGGCGCGACCCCAGGTATGGAGAAAGCTGTTGAGGGAACGTTGTTCCGGCTGTGCGCGGCCGGTATGCAGGTGAATGGATTCCCGGGCCGGATCCAGGCCGACTACCACCGAATAATGCCATTGGGGGACCCAGGAGAGGCCGAGGTTTTCCAGGACGATAACCGGGTGCCCGGAGTGGAGTTCCTGTAACAGCATGTCCAGCCCCCGGATTTCGTACGCGGCCCGGCCATGCCGACGCGCGGTGCCGACCAGGGCAAACTGCAGGGAGCCGTGCCGTCCCGGGGTAAAGACCTCTTTTTCAAGGGCTTCCGGCAGGACGGTCTTGCCGCTCCAGGTCAAGGCCATGGCCAGCGCCGCCGGACCGCATTGCAGTCTCTCCTGCTGGTAGACGGGGACCTCCGGGATGGCCACGGCCGGTTGTTGTCGCCAGCGCGTTGTCTGAAAATCGGG
>JARRKW010000594.1:0-1461 GCA_037387645.1 Desulfuromonadaceae bacterium | reverse complement strand
GGGGTGAGCAGGCCGTTGCTACGATGAGCAGGGGGAGGAGCAGGAAGATCCAGCCCCTCCCCCGGGCAGAGGTTGGCGCAGATTTCTCAGCGGCTGTGGTTAACGAAGGGGTAAACATGGGTGAAGCCGAGAATATCCGTGATCAGCAAGACGAAGAAGACCAGCATGGCCGCACCGAGCACTGCACCGAAGCCGTCCTCGCCGGCGGGAAGCTGGTCGAGGCGGTCAGCGATCTGTCGAATTTCCTGGTCACTGAGCGCGGCGACCCGTTGCCGGGCTTCCTGGACCGGAATGCCTTGTTGTTCCAGGGCGCTCTGGACATCGGTGCGCTGCAGCAGCTGATCAATTCTGGCGCGATCGGTCTGACTCTGGGCGGTGCTGAGCGCCACATCCGTGCCGATCATTCTGGCCTGAACCGTGGGCAGGGTGACGCTGCTGGAAAAGAACAGGATGCTGAGTAGCAAAGCAATGGTTTTTTTGATCATCACGAGGCGTCCTTCCGAAATAAGATTCATTTTTCATTGGCGCACAGAACCGGACTTCCAGGCCCTGGGCGCGGGACCACAAACGTTCTTCAGTTCAAGCAGCTTCGGGTGCGCAAGAAAAATACCTCTGTTCCTTTTTGGTTTTATTTTTTTACATAAGAGGTTACCAATAGGTCTTGGCGCTGTCAAGAAAAGGCGGGCAAAAGCCCAATATTACAATATTATTTTGCATTTACGGAGATGGCATCGGCCGTCGCCGAATTCGCCGCCACCGCTCACGCCTGCTCCTCGGTGACTTCTGCGATTTTCTCGATGAATCCCTCCCGGACAAGTTTTTGAACGTCAGCGGAATTCCACTCATCATCCGAAATCACGGGTTCTTGGGTCGGCTGGGGATTCGTCCATCTTCCGAGGATTTGCCATAAGGTTTGGAACAGTTCCTCCATAACGGTTCACCCCCATGAAATCAATCCATTCGAGGATGGGCGCCTGCTTGTTTTTACCGCTGGCCCCCAACGGTGCGGCGGCATGCGGATTGCCGCCGCACCTGTTATTTCAATACCCCTTCATTTCCTCTTTGGTGAATGGCGCTGCCGGTTCTTTGCCCAGAATGCGCTGCATAATCGCATTCATGGTGGTGACATCGTTGTCGAAACCGCCGTGGGAGGTGCTGGTGGTGACGTCCTTGTTACCTTTCTTCTTGCCATCCGAGTAGTTGATGGTGAGACCCGGGGCGCTTAATCGTTTCGTATGGAGCTGCATGCCCAGCAGGGGTTTGTCGATTTCCCGTTCCAGGGCGCGGGAAACCAGATAGAGCAGGGATTTTTGATAGGCAGACACCACATTGTCGTCCAGTTCGAGTTTTTCGTTGAGGTTGTAGATATCCAGGATCGGTAATTTGGACTTGGCACCGGCTTTGGTCTTGAGGCGTTTTTCGTAATGCTTTTGGTAAAACTCGATGCTGCAGGCCGGGGCC
>JARRKW010000593.1:0-2912 GCA_037387645.1 Desulfuromonadaceae bacterium | reverse complement strand
CCGAGGACGCGGCGGATAGAATGCCCGCCAAAATCCGCCAGCTCGACATCGATTTCCCCTATCTGGTCGATGCCTCCCAGAAGGTCGCCCGTGCCTTCCAGGCCCAGTGTACCCCCGATTCTTATCTGTTTGACGCCCGGGGCGGATTGGTTTACCACGGACGTATCGATGACAACTGGAAAGATGAAAAACGGGTGAGGCGGGAGGAACTGAAGGTGGCCATGGACGGTCTGGCGGCCGGGAAACCCACGCTGAAACGGCAGTGGCCTTCCCTGGGCTGTTCCATCAAGTGGCGACAACAGGAATGACTTGCCTTGTCTTTGGTGCCTCTGCTAAGCTCTCTGCCCATGGATCCGCGATTTTCCATTAAGCAATGTCCGCTTTTTGCCGGGGTGAGCGACGACGATCTCGACGATCTTTGCCGCATTACCCGAGTGCGGGAAGTGAGTCGGGGCGAGCTATTGTTTTCCGAAGGCGAACCCGCGGCGGGTTTTTTCATTGTCGCTTCCGGCAAGGTCAAGGTATTTAAGCTTTCCACCGAGGGGAAGGAGCGGATTCTGCACATCGTTCATCCCGGCGCAACCTTTGCGGAAGCGGCGATTTTCGGTGACGGTCGCTATCCGGCCTATGCCCAGCCGCTGGAAGTCTCCCGGCTGATCTTTTTTCCGAAAAAGGATTTTCTCGCCCTGCTGCGGGAGCAGTCGCAACTGGCCATCAATATGATCGCCGGGTTGTCCCGTTTCCTGCGTCAGTTCGCTTCCCAGATCGAGGAACTGACCTTCAAGGATGTGCCCGCCCGCCTGGCCCGCTATCTGCTGGAGCTGGCCGGCGATGAAGGGGAGCGGGTCGAACTGCCCATCTCCAAGTCCCAGCTGGCTTCCAATCTCGGCACCGTCGGTGAGACCCTGTCCCGCACCTTTCGCAAATTGACCGATGAAGAGATTCTGGAGGTGCGTGGCAAAGTCATCGAGATCCGTGATCGCGACCGTCTGGAAGAGCTCTCCCTCAGCTTCAAGGAATAGTTTGCAATTTTCTGGAAAATAAGGGGATTGTTTCCCTGGTGCGTCCCGTTCCGAAGGGTTCAGTTCGGTTCGGTAATAAGGCAGAAGGTTTTGCCGGCATTGTTCTTCCGGGGGCCGAGGTCTTGACCTGCATCAATGTTCCTGCCGCAGCGGTCGCTGTATAATCTCGCCATGAAGATGCCCATACCCGATTCCCTTTCCCGCGCCGAACTCAAGGACCTTGCGGTATTGGTCCGTTTTACTGCGGTCTATTGCCGTTGTCACCATGCCGATGAGAAAGCGCCCCTGGTGATGGCGGAAAGCGCTTTTTCCCCCCTGCCTTTGGCGAAATATCCCCTCTGCGGTCCCTGTCGGGAATTCCTGCGCTATGCCCTGATCCGGCGGTTGCGCTGCCCTCTGGAGCCGAATCCTGCCTGCAAGTTGCCACGGAGTCGCAGAGGCCCAGAGAAAAACAAATCACACAATCCATTGAGAATTGAATAATGCCCCAGATTTTCAAGGTTTAATGACATTCTCTGTGAACTCTGAGCCTCTGTGGCTGGCTGGTTTTGTTTTTTCTGAAAATTGATGTCGGTCAAGGCGGCCCAGGAAGCGCCGGGTTATGCTCACACCATAGACGAACGAAATGAACCGATCCCCATCGAGCAGGAGAAGGCATATGATCAGAGAAATCGTGAAAATCGACGAAGAGAAGTGCAACGGTTGCGGTGAGTGTGTGCCCGGCTGCGCCGAAGGCGCCATCCGGATTGTCGACGGCAAGGCCAGGCTGGTGGCCGACAATCTCTGCGACGGTCTCGGCGCCTGTCTCGGCCATTGTCCCATGGGGGCCATCAGCATCGAAAAACGGGCCGCCGAGGAATTTGATGAGGCGGCGGTGGCACAGCATCTTACGGCAACGCAACAGCCGGTTTCCTCTGTCGCAGGCAAAGGGCAGGGCGGTTGTCCTTCGGCCCGGGTACACAGTTTCACAGCGGCAAAACCGGCTGTTCACGGCCATGGCGGCGGTTGTCCCTCGGCCCGGCTGATGAACTTTGCGCCCCAGGCCGAATCGCAGCTAGCGGACAGCGGCGGGAGTCGTCCGTCGCAATTGCGTCAGTGGCCGGTGCAACTGCATCTGGTGCCGCCCACCGCACCTTTTCTGCAGGATGCCGAGCTGTTGCTGGCGGCCGATTGTGTGCCCTTCGCCTATGCGGATTTTCACCGGGATATGCTTCAGGGCAAGGCGCTGCTCATCGGTTGTCCCAAGCTGGATGACGGTAAGGCCTATCTGCAGAAACTGACCGCCATGCTGCAGCAGAATGACATCCGCTCCCTGACCGTGGCGCACATGGAAGTGCCCTGTTGTTCCGGGTTGATTGCCCTGGCCCGCCAGGCGTTGGCGGCCAGCGGTAAGGATATTCCGCTGGAAACGATTCGTATTGGGATTCAGGGGGAGCGGAAGTAGGCCTGTCCTGGAAGGCAAAAGGCCGGGGTTTGCGCTCGCAGGCGATAGCTTACCGCATGCGGGGATCGAATCCCGACCCAAATGGGGACCGGGTTGCGCAATTGATGGCCGCCATGGTGCAATTTGGCGTTGACAGCCAAAGGTCAAGTTGATATAAGTCGCCCATCAAAAAGGGCGTTTAGCTCAGCGGGAGAGCACTGCCTTCACACGGCAGGGGTCACTGGTTCAATCCCAGTAACGCCCACCATAAAAATCAAAGGGTTACGACTTTAGTCGTAACCCTATTGCGTTTGCAGAGCTTACGTTTGGTCTTTCGTTGCGTTTGATTGCTAGTGTCCCGTTTGGTTAGTCCTTTTAGATAATTCTGTGGCATTTTGGTTGCTGGCAAGGTGCGTCGACACAGGCCTAGCCTGCGCTAAGCCGAGGAGACGTAACGCAGGCAGCGG
>JARRKW010000592.1:0-2644 GCA_037387645.1 Desulfuromonadaceae bacterium | reverse complement strand
TTGCGTTTTCTGCGAAGTTTCGTCCAGGTGCAGATCGTCTGGGATCTGATGTTGTCGACAACCCTGATCTATATCACCGGGGGGATCGACAGCATCTTTTCCTTTCTCTACATTTTTGTCATCATCAGCGCCAGTTTTTTTCTGGGGCGGCGGGAAATCCTGGTGGTTGCCGCGGCGGCCTCCATTCTTTACGGCAGCCTGCTCGATTTGCAGTATTTCGGTTACCTTCCCCTTGTAGGTAGCGGGATTTTTGGACAGAAAATTGACGGAAACGCGGTTTTTTACGCGGTTTTTATCAATGTTCTGGCATTTTTCTGCAGCGCGTTTTTCAGCGCGGTGCTGGTGGAACGTCTGCGTTCCAGCGAAAAAGCCTTGAAAGAGCGGGTGATCGATGTCGAAGAGTTGGAAACCCTCAATCGCACCATTTTGGCCAATGTCACCAGCGGTCTGTTGATCATCAATACCGAGGGGAAAATCCGTTCTTTCAATCAGGCCGCCAGTAAAATTACCGGTCTGTCCCTGACCGATATCTATAACCGGGACATCCGCCAGGTTTTTCCCGGCTTCGAAGTGATGAACGACAATGAATTCGTTCTCGTCAGCCGTAGGGAGGGGGCCTACCTGACTCCGGATGGACAAACCCTTACCTTGGGGTATGCTTCTTCCCTGGTCAACGACCCTCAGGAACAGACCCTGGGGCTGCTGGTGAATTTTCAGGACCTAACGGAACTGAAGCAGATGGAAAATCAGTTGAAAAGGGCTGATCGGTTGGCGGCAGTGGGTCGGTTGGCCTCGGGCATGGCCCATGAGATTCGCAATCCCCTGACCTCCATCAGTGGCTCGGCGCAATTGTTGATGGAGGGAGAGCATCTTTCCGACGCCGAACGGCGACTGATGAAAATTATTGTCAAGGAGGCGGATCGCTTGAACGTTCTGCTGACGGATTTTTTGACCTATGCCAGACCCCGACCGTCCCAGCGGGAAACGGTCGATGTCGCAACGCTCATGGCGGAGTTGGCCGAAGTGATTCGTCGGGACGAGCGTTTCGTCAACATCGATCTTACCCTTGATTTTCCCGATCATTTCTGCCTTTTCGCTGATCGTCAGCAGTTCTGGCAGGCGCTGTGGAATTTGGCGATCAATGCGGCCGAAATGATGCCGGAGGGCGGTTTTCTGCGACTGGGGATTGATCCCGAGCGACCTGCCGTGTTTGTCGAAGATTCCGGTCCGGGCATTCCCGAAAGCGTCCGTAATCGCATCTTTGAACCCTTTTTTACCACCAAGGACAAGGGGACCGGTCTGGGTTTGGCGACGGTGTATGCCATTGTCGAGGGACATGGGGGACAGATCAAGGTGACGGAACGGGAAGGGGGCGGAGCCCGTTTTACTATTTTGTTACAACCATCTGATGAAACAGCAAGGGAAGTACGACATGAATGACGTTCCAACCAGGGATCGATGCCGCGGTTGAGCGGCTTTGAATTGTTGGCCCATATTAAAGAGCGTTTCCCCGATATGGCCGTGATCATGATTACCGCATTTTCAACGACGGAAGAGGCGGTGGAGGCCATGAAAAACGGGGCTTATGACTACATCATCAAGCCATTCAAGAATGAGGAAATTCGGCTGGTGGTGCAGAATGCCCTGGAACGCAAGGCGTTGCGGCAGGAAAATCTGCAACTCAAGAAGGAACTGGGGAAACGCTATTCCTTCTGTAGCCTGATCGGCAAAAGCAAGGCCATGCAGGACATCTATGATCTGATCGAAAAGGTGGCGGTCAGTAAGAGCAATGTCATGATCAGCGGCGAAAGCGGCACCGGCAAGGAACTGGTGGCCCGGGCCATCCATTATCACAGTGATCGGCGCGACAAGCCCATTGTTCCCATCAATTGCGGCGCCATACCGGAAAATCTGCTCGAAAGTGAACTGTTCGGTCACGAAAAGGGCTCCTTCACCGGCGCCGTGCAACAGAAGGCCGGTCTGTTCGAAATGGCCGACGGCGGCACCCTTTTTCTGGATGAGATCGGCGAACTGCCTCCCATGATGCAGGTGAAGTTGCTTCGGGTCTTACAGGAACGGGAATTCCGGCGGGTGGGGGGGACCCGGAATATCAAGGTCGATGCCCGGGTGGTTACCGCCACCAACAAGGATTTGTCGGAAGAGGTCGCCAGGGGGACTTTTCGGGAAGATCTTTTCTACCGGCTTAATGTCATATGTTTGACGCTGCCGCCTCTGCGGGATCGTAGGGTGGACATCCCTTTGCTGGTTGAGCATTTTTATGAAAAGATGACCGGCCGCAAAGGCGTCAAGATTTCCGAGGGAGCCATGGTGCGGCTGCTCGATTACAACTGGCCCGGCAACATCCGGGAGCTGGAAAACGTCATTGAACGCTGTGTTGTGCTGGGGCAGTCGGACCAGTTGACCGCCGACTGTCTGCCCCCCCAGCTGCGTGCCGAAAGTGTTCCCACCGAGGGGGGATTGCAGCAGATTCCCGACAGTGGCCTCGATCTCGATGACTATTTGGGCAATATCGAAAAAGATATTCTGCTCAAGGCTCTGGAGAAAACCGGGGGGGTGCGCAAGAAAGCGGCCGAGCTGCTGGGAATCACCTTTCGTTCCATCCGCTATCGTCTGGCCAAATTTG
>JARRKW010000591.1:0-1538 GCA_037387645.1 Desulfuromonadaceae bacterium | reverse complement strand
GCGCCCATCAGCAGCGAATAGTCTTCGAGGTTGAGGATGACATACATGTAGCCGTAGAGCCCGGAGAGGATGGCGGCAACGACCATGCCCAGTCGCTTGCTTCTGAGTACGCAGACGGCAAAGGATGAAATCAGGGCTATCGTGGCGACAGTCGCGACCATATAGGCATGGGCGAAGGTCAGATGCTCCGAAATCGAAATCAACAGCACGTAGAAAAGCACCAGGGCGAGGCCGATCAGCAGATATTGAACCGGGTGAACCCTCTGCCGGGTCAGCGTCTCAGCCAGGAAAAAAGCGCTGAAGGTAAAGCCGATGAACAGAATGGCGTACTTGGCCGTGCGGGTCGCCTGCTGGTAGATATCGGCCGGAATAATGAAACTGACGCCGAAGGCGTATTTGCCAAAATCGACGGGTCGGCCGGTCCAGACTTGCGGAAAATCGCGATTGAAATGCAGCACCTTCCAGACGGCCCTAAAACCATTGGTCGCAATTTCCCGTTCGACCGGCAGGAAAGAGCCGCTGAAGCTCGGTGAGTTCCAGGGCGAAGTCATTTCCAGCCGGGTCACCTTGCCGACCGGCACAAAGCGCAGCTGGCCGTTGCCATTCAGATTGATGGCAAAATCGAAGGTCAGTTCCTCCATCGTCCGTAAATCCTGGAGCGGTGCGCCGACGCTGCAGCCCACGGCCTGCCCCTGAAATCCCGGATTCAGCTCCAGTGCCTCCCCGTTGACACTGGCCACGATCTGGTCCCGCACTCCTTTCATGTCGGTCATGCCGAGCATGATGGTCGCTTCTTTGAACAGGATGTCACCGTAAGCGACTCCGCTTTGGGCGAGCAGGTTCAGGTCGAAGCGGCCCTGCATCCTGATGGTCGAGGAATATACCACCGCCTCGTAAATCCCCCGGTAACGGGTGCTCGAATCGACACCCGCCGTAATGTCAAGAGTCTCCGGCAACAGGTAGATATCCCGGCGGCGGACCGTTTCGTGGCCTTCGGAGGTGCCGACCAACTCAAGATAGGGGATGCGGATCACCGGTCCGCCTACCGTCTGCTCCTGCCCCCATTTGCTGCCGATTTCCCTTGTGACCGCTGCCTTGCGGCCTTCGCGTTCATGAATCAGATTTTCTATCATCGCAGCCGGAACCAGCAGCAGCATGGCCAAGACGGCAATAATGATCATCTTGGTACTTAAAGCATTTCTCTCCCAAATCCTCAAACCCGTTTTCTTTTCACCCACGACAGCACCTCCTCGACGAAATGAACGAATCTGTTCAACCTGTTTTGGAAGAGTCTAGAACACCGAGGTAAAGGACATTTGAAGAGCGGATGAAAAGCGTGTGAAATCGTTTTTCGTCAAGGAGCTGTTGCTTCATTGAAAACGTTCTGAAAGCCAGCCTCCCAAATCGGCTTGCTTCTAGTAGCCACAATCAAGGCCCGGTCCATCGGACCTGGCCTTGATTGATTAATAGGAGCGAGAAGTGGAATGCGAAGGTGTTTGTGCCTGCCAGTATAAAAAGCAAAACATGGTATTTTCAAC
>JARRKW010000590.1:1556-4227 GCA_037387645.1 Desulfuromonadaceae bacterium | reverse complement strand
GCGTCTGGTCAAATCCAGTTACTATACCGTCGAGCGGGAGCAGTTTTTTGCCTATCGCAAGGATTTTCTCCAGAATGCCATTATTCCCTATGTCGAATACCTCATCTGCAACAAGGAGGGGTTGACCCTGCTGGATGATACCGCCGGCAAGCGGGGGATCGATGATGCCGCAAGTCTGATTTCCAGTCGCCTGAATCGGGGGAGGCGGGCCGGTTGTCAGGAAGGGGGTAAGGTGGTTGTGACCGGAGGGAGTAAGGGGGGGCGTTACACCGAGCGGCTGGATCCGGAACGGGCCACGAATTTTTGGAAAAAGGCCGAACTCCCGGTCAATCTGGAGGTCTGTTTCGCCGAGCGCCGCATTGTCTGCGGGGATGACTACGTTACCCATCTCACCTCGACTCTCGGTGCCGGCGATGTTTTTACCGGAATTTTGGTCGGTCTGGTTGCTCTGAACTGGGATGGCGGTCATGCCCTGCGGGCCGCGACCCTTGGCGCGCAGCATTTCATCCAGTATCGCAGCAAACCTACCATCGATTCCATGATCGAGGTGGACGAAGAACATGCCCGCATGGGGACGGAAACGGAACTCGCCGATGTCATCTCTCATCATCTCCATGCCAGCGGGGATCCCACCCGCTATGGAACCATTTCCGATACGGTGATTACGGTGCGAACGACCCAGATCCAGCATCCCTTTCGGGAAATTTTACAGCTTGCTCTGAGTCACCCGGAATATGAACACGACTGACCTCGCGGTGCGCTGAACCCGGTGTCGGGGAATTCTTCGAGTTCATGGTCCGCGGTTCCGGTTCCTTCAGAACGCGGTGCCTGGCTGGCCAAAGGAGAAACAGATGGCTTCAGAACGAAAAAAATCTTTCACCCGCCTTGGGTGGTTCCTGCTCCTGGTCTGTGCTCTGGCCGGGGGAGCTGGCTATTACTACTATCAACAGAGTAAAACCCCCCATTACATCATCACCTTTTCCGACAGCCGGCAGATCGCTCCGGCGGCTGCGGTGAGGATGCTGGAAGTCGAGATCGGCAGGGTGGTTTCAGTCAAGCCGCTGGGCACCCGGGTGGCGGTTGGAATCCGGGTGGATCGTGAATATCGGTCGCTGGTAACGGAGGCCTCGCGTTTTTTTCTGGATGGCGAAAGGGGCAGCTTGCTGATCAAGAATATCCGTCCTAACGCCAGGCCGCTGGCCATAGGGCAGTCGGTGGCGGGGACGGATTCTTCCCAGGAGTTGCGCTTGCAGTTGGAGACGCTTGCCGAGGAGATGGAAAAGCTTTTAAGCGAGGAGGAGATCGACCAGCTCAAGCTTGAGGTGGAACAGTCTGTCGACCAGGCCCTGAAGGCCCTTGAGGGGGTGCAGGACAGTCCGGAGGCCCGCAGGCTGAGGCAGACCATGGAGCAGCTCTTTCGGAACTTGCGCGAGCTGTCCGCACCCGATGAGTCCATTCAAAAAACCTGAAGCAGAGCTGTGATGCGCTATCTCGAACGGTTTGGCGATTGACAATGTCAGCGGTTGTCCCCTGCTTCTGCGGATGCCCTTTTTATCTGCGTGTTGCGGCAGCAGTTTCCAGGGATGCTTTCGTCGGGAAACAGGGCTCCTGGTTGTTAGCCGAGGTAAACGTTCGCTTGCCGTCAAGACGCGCCAACGCCGGCCCCGGCAACCCTCAGTCGAGAAGGTGGCGGCGAAGAACCGTCATCAGCGGTAGGATTGATCGGCTAGTTGGACCTGTTCTTTTCCGGGTTCAGGCTTCCCTGGGCGAGGGGTGTTTCTTGGCAGGATCCGTCCAGGATCATCGAGAGGGTATGGCTGCGGGAAATTTTGGCCTGGTAGATCTTCTCAGCCGCAAACGTGGTGCCGATGCAGATAATGATAAAGAGAATCACCGAAGGAATCAGATCGCGCAGGAGAAATGAACGGAGTCGTTGCAAAGAGACGCACTTGACTTCCGGTTGTTTGGCTGCGGAATGTTTTGAGATGTTCAGCGTATGAAGAGTTCTCACGAGGACCCTCCTTTTGCTTGGATCAAACGCGGTAGCTGAAATTTCCTCCTGCCCGTTCGCTGTTCGGATTATTTACGGCCAGGTATGGTTTTATATAAAGCAAAGATCACGCCAACCATACATATTGTATGTAAGTAGTTGATATCAGGTGGTTGCGTAAGTTTTTGCGGCAAGGAATTACAATAAAGCGTCGGGATTTTTAACAGCTGTAGTGGCTAAAAGACACAAAAATCAACAGCAAACCGCTAAAAAACAGGTTTTTCCGACACAGTTCTTTTCGTTTTATTTTTGAAAAAGCAAATTAATATATTATTAGGCTTTTGCGACAATTTTATTTAACGTTAAAATTTAACCTGCTGCGCCTGATTTGTAGATTTAATTTATACGTCAAAAAAATAATGAAGGAGCTATAGTAGCTTGCGTAGCATGATTATTGATAAAACTCCTGATTTGTGAGCATAAAATATGATCGCGATGGCGGCTGTAATAGAAAACAGGACGGTTTATCTGGTTTCAATCCGGTTTGTCACAGTTTTCGATCGATTTCGATTGCAGCCGTTCAGGTTGATTTAGTACGGTAGCCGTCGATGATTTCGACGCTATCTGCCGTGATCGGTTCCTTTGGCCAACCTAAGATGTCGACACCTTCCGCTGGCGCAG
>JARRKW010000590.1:0-1539 GCA_037387645.1 Desulfuromonadaceae bacterium | reverse complement strand
TTTCGGGAAAATCCCGGCGGCGGCGCCGGCTTATTGGGGCAGGGGAGAGCAAGAACACCGGCTTGTGAAAGGTCGTCTGTTGTTACAGTGGGTTTCCGCTCTGGCGTAAATAAGGTGTTGGGGGAACGATTGCCGTGCTCCCGTGGCAGGCCAACGTTTTTCTGTCATAAAAAAGGCCACCTGCGGAGTGACTCCGGGTGGCCTTTTTTATGGTGGGACCGGGGAGGTTAAGGTTTGATGATCCCCCGGGAGAAAATAATGGATTCAAAGGTGCGCCCGAGGGTTTGACTTGTAAAGTTGTGCATGATCGCGCCGGAAGCTATTTCCACCTCATCGCCGACGTTGACGGAAGTCTCCCGGATGGCCGCCCAGGTTTTCTGGCCGTTCTGTTCCAGGCACAGGTAGGTGTAGCCGGCCGCGTTCATTGTTTCCACAACAGTCCCTTTGGTGTTCCCACTCATTTCCACCGCGGGGGACGGGTTGGAAAAAGCCGGTGCGGCACCGACAAGCAGAAGATAGGTGAGACAAGAGGTCATTAACTTAGTGATATTTAACATAAAGTATCCTTTCCGAGAATTTTTTTAATCCTAGCACAAAAGCAAACGGATGTACAGGGGATCGATGCCGCACGGGGGCTGTCTGCTTCTTCCATATTGGCGGCCTCGGTTTCCTTTTCGATCACGGGCGAGGCGAAGATCCGTTTCTTGCCCTTTCGTCCGCTCTGGAATAGCATGTCACCATGCCTGAAATACTCATTCTTGATTATCAATTCACTGCCGAACTCTGGCGTCTGGCCTACGGGGTTCACTATTGTGGCAAGCGTTCCCTGACTTTCGGTTATTGCTGTGGGGTGATCTGTATCTGTGTCGGATCTTTCGGCCTGGGGGGACTGTTCCCATCGAAGCTGCTGGCCGGTTTGTTCCTGGCAACGGGACTTTTCGGGGTCTTGCAAAAACAGATTCTGATTGCCACCGCGGTTCGCAGAGCCTGCCGGCAGCATTTTTTCGCTGGCAACATTACCGTGCTGGTTTCACCGCTTGAGCTCGCGGTACGTAATGATCGCCGCGCCTGTCGCCACTCCTGGAATCATTTTGTCGGCTATCGCCGACGTGATGCTGGTTTTTTTCTCTATTACACACCCAATGCGTTCTTTTTTATTCCCACTTCGGTGTTGACGGCCGGTTATGCCAAACGGTTGGAACAGATCCTTGAGGCCGCCGAAGTGGCGAAATTATAATCGGTGCAAAGGTCGTTTTTGCCTTGGGCCTCTTTGGGGGAAATCAGGCCGTATCTTCCGTTCTCGAAAGCTCGGCGGCCAGCGCCTCGACCGCCGGACCGTCCTCTTCCTTAAATCCCTCAACCCACAGGGCCGTGGCCAGATAGAGACGGATGAAGGGAGAGTCCCGGTGAGCGTGCACGATTCGCGCATAGACCTTCAGTTTCGTGGCCAGCTCTTCATTTTCGGCACGATCCAGCATGTCCAGGCACTGATCATTGATGGACGGAGCCAGTTCGGTAAAGTAGGCGACCAGCAGGTCC
>JARRKW010000589.1:0-2563 GCA_037387645.1 Desulfuromonadaceae bacterium | reverse complement strand
GAAGTCAAACCCTATTTTCCGACGCGGCGACCAACCAAGAACCGGATCTTCGATTCCCATGCCTTGTTCCGGGTCAGCAGTTCGGCGTAGCTGGTGCAGTTCATGGTGGAGCGGGCGAAAGGATTCGGTGGCCCGTCTTTTTTCCCAATGGAAAAAACGCTTGTCCCTTGCAATCATATCTGCTATTAAATATATACAGCTTTTCATATAAGCTTGCCGGGCCGGAAAATCGTCGCCTTTCAGGATCGCTTTCGCCCGTTTCTTTCCAGGGGAGTAGACAAACCGATGCCAAATGAAACCATGACCGATGTCGCTCTTTTTCTTTTCAAAAAGGGGCGGAAGAACTGTGCCGAAGCCGTTGCCGGTGCCTGGCAGCAGCGGTCCGACAACGGTCCCGAGGTGAAGGAGAACCTGGCCAAGTGTGGTTCCGGCAGGGCTCCGGGGGGATTGTGCGGAGCAATCTATGCCGCCCAACTGGTCGCCGCCGCAGACAAAAAAGCCGAGCTTACCGCCCGCTTCGCCGCTGCCGCCGGTTCGCTGCTGTGCCGTGAAATCCGCTCGGCGAAAACGATTTCCTGTGTGGCTTGTGTTGAGGTGGCCGCCTCTCTCCTTGAAGAGCATCTGCAACCCGTCGCGGCCTGAACAGGCGGTGCGACAACTGTGCGCCCCGATTCGGCCAGGGTCGTAAGAAGGGGGAGGTGGCGGGTTGGATTGCCACCGGGCCCCGCAATTAACAGGCGCACATTGCCGGCGAAATTTGGATCCTCGCTGACTTTGCCTTGCAAGAGGCTGTCACGTGTCTACGACAACGATTGACCACAGCCTGGACATACTTTTGGATTTATTGAACGCCCGAGAGCCGCGCCGCATGAAGGGCCCCTCCATTTTTATGGGTCAGAAACATAATAGGGGGCTCAAATAAGCTGAAAAACACCCGCATTACGACATCTCTCAAAGAGGTAAGAGCTAATCCATTCTGCTCCCTGACTTGTATCCCAGACCAAATCAACAAGCCGCNNNTCCCAGACCAAATCAACAAGCCGCATAGGACCACCATCCAAGCCCGAAAATTACGCTTAAACACTGCCGCATCTTCCTTTTTTTGACCTCTTGAACAAGCCTATTCATTCTTCAAATTATATTTTCGCCCCTCAAAGCATCGGGCGAGCTATTTAAAAATCACACCCACGGCACCGGCTGCCGTAAACAAACTATATAAGATACCCTGCTCATAACCATTGAAAAAGTTCGATAGATTTTCAGATCCAAAACATCTGATTTCTGGACGAGTTAGAGCATTTTTGCTGGTGGTCAAGGTTAGACCATGTTTTACATATTCTTCTAAAAGTTCGTATTTACCCGGAATACCTTCTTTACTAAACAAGTCTACCTTCTTAAACGTACTAAAATTGATTGGTTCTTCTCCAATGGCTGCAATTCTATAATTTCCGCTTATCCCATCCAAATATACACAGGTTTTTAGACAAAAAGTTCCCTTCTTGGAAATGAACGTAAATGAGTGCTCACTGACATGAGCTTCAATCTTGTCGCAAATAGAGCGCATAATTTTATCTAACAAACCGTTGGGATTCAATTTTACTCCTCTACTGAATGGACTTACTTGATTTTAACAGCAAGGTAGCCTCTGTTGCTCTTGACGAACTGGGGCCTGATACTTGTTTCACCCTTTCAGGCGGAAAAGCACATCAAGGGTTTTCCTGCCGGGAACCACCCGGAAGAAACCGTTCATCCCCTTCCCTGGATGGCAAGGGCCAGTCGGGATGAAGGCCCTGGGGAACAAATCAATAAATGATGAAATATATTTTACAACATTTTTCAACTGGATTGAGCCTGATTCGCTCCCCGTCCTCCTTCGATGCCGGAGCGGGCACGACATTGACTTCCTGAAAACTAAAGATATTTTTTATTATCAGCTAAGTTGACTGGAGCGGCCAGGCGATCAGGACCAGCCCTGCTATCGGCATCGAAGCCATAAAATGTCGATTTAAATAACACCAAAGGGTTCCTCTAACAGCTGTTGCCACCCCCTTCTCCACTCACCAGGCGGGCGATGAAGAGCAGAGGCGATATGGTGTCCAACTATATTCAGTCCGAGAAGTTCGCCCCCCTGGCCCTGTTCAGCCTGCTGGTTCTGGTGTTGGGCCTCAGCCGTCTGCACAGTTATCTGCTTTTTCACAACCTGGCTGAGATTATCACCATTTCCATCGGCTTCACCCTCTTTGTTTTGACCTGGAATATCCGCAGATATCTGGTGAGGGATGCCTACAGCATCCTCGGGACCGGGTACGCCTTTATCGCCCTGATCGACCTGCTGCATACCCTCGCCTATAAGGGAATGAACATATTTCCGGGCTATGGCGCCAACCTGCCGACCCAACTCTGGATCGCCGCGCGTTTTCTGCAAGCAGGCACCCTCTGTTGCGCTCCGCTTTTTTTGACCCGGAAGATCGCCCCCTGGACCATTATCGGCACCTATGCCGCCATCGATGGGCTATTGATCCTGCTCATCTATTCCGGCCTTTTCCCGGACTGTTATCTGGAA
>JARRKW010000588.1:0-1545 GCA_037387645.1 Desulfuromonadaceae bacterium | reverse complement strand
CTCAGGAGAGATGGCCACATAGAACTCGCCCAAGCCGGTCCATTTGCCCCAGGACTCGCGGATGTGCTTGTTGAGGGAATAGGCCCGGTACTGGGTGAGGATATAGACCTTCTTGATGCCCGAATTGAACATGTTGGAAAGGACGAAATCGATAATTTTATACTTGCCGCCGAAGGGCACACTGGGCTTGGCCCGACTTGAGGTCAGCGGGCTGAGGCGCTCCCCCTTGCCGCCGGCCAGAACCATCGCAATGGTATTTCTCCCGACATTGTCCATGGCATACATAGGCGTTCCTCCCCAATAAGGCCGCTATTAACAACAAAGGATGTTTCACAGTTTGACAAAAAGCGGTGTTAAATGCAAGGATTCCCACTAGCTTTCAACGCATGACGACGATGCGCAAATCCCGCCTGCCGCGTCTCGCCCACCCCGGGCCGATCCGGGTCCGGGCCTGCCTGCATCAGCTAACCCAAAGGACGTCAACATGGAATGGTTGTGGTCACCGGAAGCCTGGGTCGCCCTGATTACCCTGACCGCTCTGGAAATTGTTCTGGGCATCGACAATATTATTTTCATTTCCATTCTGGTCGGTCGGCTGCCGGCTCATCAGCAGCAGCGGGGCCGGACCCTCGGCCTGGGTCTGGCCATGATTACCCGCATTCTGTTGTTGCTGTCCCTGGCCTGGGTCATCAGCCTGACCGCCCCCCTTTTCATCCTGCTGAACCATGCGGTTTCGGTCCGCGATATGATTCTCATCGGCGGCGGCCTGTTTCTGCTCTTCAAAAGCACCGTGGAAATTCACGACAGCCTGGAAGGGGAGGAAGAAACTCGGCGCCAGGCGACGGCAACCGGTTTTGTCGGGGTGCTCCTGCAGATTGCCCTGCTCGACATCATCTTTTCCCTCGATTCAGTGATAACCGCCGTCGGCCTGGCCCGGCATCTGCCGGTCATGATCCTGGCCATCATCCTGGCCGTCCTGGTAATGATTTTCGCCGCCCGGATGATCGGTGAATTCGTGGATACCCATCCGACCATCAAGATGCTGGCCCTGAGTTTTCTCATTCTGGTCGGCGTCACCCTGGTCGCCGACGGCCTGGGCATCCACATCCCCAAGGGCTATATCTATTTCAGCATGGCCTTTTCCGTCTGCGTGGAAATGCTCAACCTCAAAGTACGCAAAAGCAAAACCCCTCCCCTGCAATTACGCAAGGCCGTGCCCCAGGCGGCAACGCCAGATGAGGTTCAAAGGGCGACCTAGCCCGAAGCCGCCGGATTTCAACGGCTGCGGCACCCCCCTGAATTCGAATAAAAAAGGGGGTCGCTCCCGCAGGAGCGACCCCCTTCCCTATTCTGCTGAAACCGGCGGACTAGAGTCCGAGGTTTGCTTTGGCTTTTTTCGCCGCGGTCCCCTTAACCATATTGCGGATGCTGCCGACCATCAGAATCAGTGCCGGGAGCAACTGGGCAACGACGATCATGGCGCAGAAACCGAGAAAGGCCAGAACCAGAAAACCGCTGTGGTAAACCTTGGTGGTATCAACGGCC
>JARRKW010000587.1:0-1549 GCA_037387645.1 Desulfuromonadaceae bacterium | reverse complement strand
CGGAAAGCGTAGATGAACACCGTCATGGCCCCGATATCAAGGGCATGACAGGCGATCCAGACCAGATGACTCTTGATACGGGTGAGTTCCGCCAGCATGACCCGGATCACCTGAGCCCGCTCGGGAATCTGATCGGTGATACCGAACAGTTTTTCCGCGGCCAGGACATAGCCCAGGTTGTTGTGCATGGGAGCCAGGTAATCGAGCCGGTCGGTCAGAGGAATGATCTGATGGTAGGTGCGGCTTTCGGAGAGCTTCTCGGTGCCGCGATGGAGAAATCCGATATGGGGCGTTGCCTTGACGACAATCTCACCGTCAAGTTCAACAATAAGCTGGAGCACCCCATGGGTGGAAGGATGCTGGGGCCCCATATTTACGGTCATTGTTTCGGTAATTGCCATAGCCTTAGCCTCTTCTATGGAAAAAATAATCTTTACTTCACCAACCTACTTATACCGCCCCTGATACGGCTCGCGCCCAGGACCCTGCAACGGATAATCCTTGCGCAGCGGATGCCCTTCCCAATCGGCAGGCATGAGAATGCGGCGCAGATCCGGATGATTGTTAAAGGTAATCCCCATCAGGTCCCAGCATTCACGCTCATGCCAGTTGGCCGTGCCCCAAACGCCGGAAACCGTATCGACCGTAGGATCGGACTCTTCAACCGGAATCTTGATCCGCAACCGCTCCTTGGTCGTAATATTGTAGAGATGGTAGACCACCATAAAACGGGGTTCCTGGCCAAGGTAATCAACACCACACAGGTCGGTGAGGAAATTGTAGCCCAACTCTGTTTTCAAATAGGTACAGATCGCTACAATGTCTTCCTTCTTGACGATCACAGTGGTTTCACCACGAAACTCGACAACATCCAGCACCGATGTGGAGAACTTGCTCTTTAATTTAACTGCTGCATTTTGCTCGCTCATTGCTTATATCCCTATCTAAGGCAATAATTCACAAAAGGAAAACACCGATCAGGCCTCAATAATCCGCTCACCGATCCCGATCGCCGCACCAAAGGAGTTACGCTCCTTCATGATCTTTTCCTGCAGCTTCAAAATGCCGTACAGCAATCCTTCGGGACGAGGAGGGCAACCCGGGATATAAACGTCGACGGGGACAATCTCATCAACCCCCTGCACCACGCTGTAGGTATCAAAGACCCCGCCCGAACAGGCACAGGCCCCCATGGCGATGACATACTTGGGCTCGGGCATCTGCTCATAAAGAATCTTGATGACCGGAGCCATCTTTTTGGTAACGGTTCCAGCAACCACGATCAGGTCGGACTGACGCGGCGAAGCACGGAAGATAACCCCGAAACGGTCCAGGTCAAAACGCGCAGCACCCGTCGCCATCATCTCGATAGCGCAGCAGGCCAAACCAAACGTCAACGGCCACAACGATCTGGATCTGGACCAGTTGACCACGATGTCCAGACTGGTTGTGATGATATTGTTCCCCAATGGCGCTCTATCTACTCCCATTCCAGTGCTCCTTTTTTCCAGACGTATGCATAACCCACGAGAAGGATGACAATGAAAAC
>JARRKW010000586.1:0-1555 GCA_037387645.1 Desulfuromonadaceae bacterium | reverse complement strand
GGGTAGCGGTCTGCTCGGGTCGCTCCACATGGACCCCGAGGGTCAGATCGGCTACCCGAGCCAGGGTTTCGATATACTGGCGTCCTGCATCCAAAACGGTGGCCGAAGCCTCGGTGCGACAATCGAGCACCGCCACGATCTGCTTGCTGGGCGCCACATCCATTTCCCCCCGGATATTACGGATGCCGCGAATGACATCCATGATCAGTTCCATCTGCGCCATGCCGCGCGGGTCGTGCAACCCGCCCTCACTATGGGGGTAGGGGGTATCGATGATAAAGGCCGCCGGCCGTTGCCCCGGCAGGGCCTGCCAGATCTCTTCGGTGATAAAGGGCATCAGGGGATGCAGCAGCCGCAGCAGCGATTCCAGCACCCAATAGAGCACCGCCTGGGCCCGGCTTTTATTGGCCGGATCGTCCCCATAGAGATCGTCCTTGACCAGTTCGATATACCAGTCGCAGAAGCTGTTCCAGGTAAAGGCATAGAGCACGCTGGCCGCTTCATTGAATTTGTATTCCTGCAACGCCTGGTTGGCCTCGGCTGTCGCTTCCGACAAGCGGCTCAGAATCCATTTGTCGGCCAGGGACAGCTCAAACTTGCCCAGATCGATCCCCTCCGGGTCGAAACCCTCCAGATTCATCAGGGTGAAACGGCTGGCATTCCAGAGTTTGTTGGCAAAATTACGATAACCGGCAATGCGCTCGGTGGACAACTTGATGTCCCGTCCCATGGCGGCAAAGGCGGCCAGGGTGAAGCGAAAGGCATCGGTGCCGTATTCCTCGATAACCGTCAGCGGATCAATGACATTGCCCTTCGACTTGCTCATTTTCTGCCCCTGGGCATCCCGCACCAGAGCATGGATGTAGACCTCGCTGAAAGGAACCTCACCCATGAATTTGAGCCCCATCATCATCATGCGGGCCACCCAGAAAAAGAGGATATCGAAACCGGTGACCAGACAGGAGGTCGGATAGAACTTTTTCAGGGTCTCGGTTTTTTCCGGCCAGCCCATGGTCGAAAAGGGCCAGAGGGCGGAAGAAAACCAGGTATCCAGCACATCGGTTTCCTGGCGGAGATGGGCACTGCCGCAATGGGCGCAGACCTGGGCATCCTGCCGCGATACGGTGATCTGCTCGCAGTCATCGCAGTACCAGGCGGGAATGCGATGCCCCCACCAGATCTGCCGACTGATGCACCAGTCCTTGATGTTGTACATCCACTCAAAATAGGTCTTTTCCCATTGTTCCGGGACTATCCGGGTATGCCCCTCCTTGACCGCTTCAATGGCTTTTTCAGCCAGGGGCCCGACATTGACATACCATTGCTTGCTCATATAGGGCTCAATAATGGTACGACAACGATAACATTCCCCTACCGCATTGGCATGTTCCTCGGTCTTCTCCAATAAGCCCGCCGCTTCCAGGTCCGCCAGAACCTGTTTACGGGCAGCGAACCGCTCCAAACCGCAATAGGCACCGCCATTGGCATTGACGTTGCCCGACTCGTCAAAAATATTGATAAATTCGAGATCATGCCGTTTGCCGACCTCGAAGTC
>JARRKW010000585.1:0-1569 GCA_037387645.1 Desulfuromonadaceae bacterium | reverse complement strand
CTTGGTGAAAGCAGATTGGGTCATGCCATATGGTGCTGGAGAAAAATCAGATTTAACGATTAAATCAACGAGATCTGCAACAGAGAATGTACATGACTCAACATTGTTCCTAAGGTTTAGCGACAAGCATGATGGAATCATAACAATTAAAGACGATTTGGGTGGAATCTATGGCGTTGGTAGTGATTTTCGTTTACCAAGAATGGCTCCTTTAGAAGGTTATCAACCTAGCTTTGAAAAACAAATTTATCAAGGGCCTGGAAGATGGGATCCTCCATTTTTGGAAGAGAATAATTATATTTTTCGGATACGTTCTGAGGAAAATGAACAAGGTGAAGTTGATAAGGGAATGTATGGAAAAATTGTTGGCGACATTAGATTCGCACCATGGGAGGGGAATGGTGGCGCTTTCAGGATGTATTACTGTCTTAATCCTGATGGGACCAGAAACTTAGAATTTGATCCGAAACGAAATCTTTTCCGGGAGAGGGAACGATTGGAGGGACATATAGACTGATCTCAGGGAGGGGACTGAAGATGCCGCAGGTTTACTGCCGGGCCAGGCGCAGATTCGGTAGGGTGGTTTCGACGTTGCTGCGCCAGGGGTTGATGTCGAGACCGCCACGGCGGGTATAGCGGGCATAGACCGTCAACTGCTCCGGTTGGCAGTAGCGTTGCAGGTCGACGAAGATGCGTTCCACGCACTGTTCGTGAAATTCGTTATGCTGGCGGAAGGAAATCAGGTAGCGCAGCAGGGCCTCGGGAGCGATGCGCGGTCCCCGGTAGCGGATGAGGACGCTGGCCCAGTCCGGTTGCCGGGTGACCAGGCAGTTGCTTTTGAGCAGATGGCTGTGCAGTTCCTCGCTGACGATCTGGTCCGGGTCGGTGCTGTCGGCGAGCAGCTCGGGATCGAGCTGATAGGAGTCGATGGCGATGTCCAGCTGATCGAGGCAGCTGCCGGGCAGGGAACCGATGGCGGATTCACCGAATTGCGGGCCGGGAAAAAGCCGGACTTCCACCGGGCCGCCGGCGCTGGCGGAGAGGTCCCTGGTGAGAATTTCGTTTACCTGGGCGTTGTCGGCAAAACGGCTCTGGTTGAAGGAGTTGAGGTAGAGCTTGAAGGACTTGGACTCGATCAGGTTGGGCGTGGTGCAGGGGAAAATAAATTCCGCCATGGCCACCACCGGTTTCCCTTTCCGGTTAAGCCAGGACAGCTCATAGGCATTCCAGATATCACTGCCGGAAAAGGGCAGGGTGCCCGTCAGTCCCAGTTCGTCCCTTTTGAGTCGGCGGGGAACGGGGCAGAGCAGGGTCGGATCGTATTCGGCCTTGTACTGGGTCGGCTTGCCCAGCAGCAGATTGTTTTCTATGCTATCCATGGCCGGCATTCTCCATCAGACGGTGAAAAGATGTCAATAGCCAATCCCCGAGGAATTCAAATAGCGAGAAATTGACTATGAAGATCGTCATTGCACCGGATTCGTTCAAAGAAAGCCTATCGGCCAGTGTGGCGGCTGAGGCTATGGCGGCCGGGTTTCGGGAAATCTTCCCGCGGGCCGATATCTGTTG
>JARRKW010000584.1:0-5592 GCA_037387645.1 Desulfuromonadaceae bacterium | reverse complement strand
GTTAAGTACACCGGGAATGTCGAAGCGGCCAAAGTAATTGGGCTGGCGATTGCCAAGAAAGCCCTGGATAAAAATATCAAGCAGGTGGTTTTTGACCGCAACGGGTTCCTCTATCACGGTCGCGTTAAAGCATTAGCTGATGCCGCGCGTGAAGCCGGCCTGTCTTTCTAAAGGAAAAGGAGGATTTCTTTGCATCGCATCGATCCCAATGAGCTGAATTTGAACGACCGGGTGATTCATATAAATCGTTGTGCCAAGGTCGTAAAGGGTGGTCGCCGGTTCAGTTTTTCTGCCCTGGTGGTGGTAGGCGACGGCCAAGGTTATATCGGTTTTGGTCTCGGCAAGGCCAAAGAGGTTCCCGAAGCTATTCGCAAAGGGGTTGAGCAGGCGAAGAAAAACCTGATCAAGGTTCCTCTGATTAACCGTACCATTCCGTTTGACGTGGTGGGCAAGTTCGGAGCCGGCAAGGTTCTGCTGAAGCCGGCCTCGGCCGGTACCGGCGTTATCGCCGGCGGCGCTGCCCGTGCCGTATTGGAAGTGGCCGGAGTCGGCGATATCCTATCCAAATGCCTTGGTTCCAACAACCCTCATAACGTCGTCAAAGCGACCGTTAACGCGCTTTCTCAGCTGAAGAGCGCCGAGGAAATTATGGACCGGCGCGGAATCCAAGCACAAGCTGAGTAACTGCCGCTGCCAAGGAGAAGGAAATGTCCGATCAGATTAAGGTTACGCTGAAGAAAAGCGGCATCGGTCGCAAGGAATATTTTACCCGTGTGCTCAAAGGCCTCGGTTTGACTAAACTGCACAAAACGGTCTGCCTGAAGGATACCCCCGAAATTCGGGGTATGATCCGGAAGGTTTCCCATATGGTTGAAGTCGAGGACTGACAGACTGAGGAATGATAGATATGGATCTGAGTAATTTACAACCGGCTATCGGTTCTACCAAAAATCGCAAACGTATTGGTCGTGGTCCCGGTTCGGGAACGGGCAAAACCAGCCAGCGGCAAGGGCCACAAAGGGCAAAAGGCTCGCAGTGGCGGCAGTGTCAAGCCCGGTTTCGAGGGCGGCCAGATGACGCTGCAACGGCGTCTTCCCAAGCGGGGTTTTAACTCCCTGGCGAAGAAAGAGTACGCGCTGGTCAATCTCCGCGATCTCGAAGTGTTCGAGGCCGGGACCGTGGTGGATCTGGCTGCTCTGGGCAAGGCCGGCCTGGTCAATAAAATTCTCGATGGGGTGAAGATTTTGGGGGATGGTGAACTCTCCAAGGCACTGACTGTTCAGGCGCACAAATTCAGTAAGTCGGCGCAGGAAAAAATCGAGGCTGCCGGCGGCAAAGTCGAGGTTCTCTAATTGATCACCGCCATTCAGAATATATTCAGTATCCCCGAGCTCAGACGGCGTATCCTGTTCACCCTGGGTATGCTGGCCGTTTATCGGGTCGGTTGTCACGTACCGACTCCCGGTGTTGACGGTCAGGTGCTGGCCAAGTTTTTTGAAGGGACTCAGGGGACGCTGCTGGGCCTGGTGAGTGCTTTTACCGGCGGCGCCTTGCAGCGCATGACGGTTTTTGCCCTTGGCATCATGCCGTATATCAGTGCCTCCATTATTCTGCAGCTGCTGGCCGTGGTTTTCGAGCCGGTGGAACGGCTTAAGAACGAAGGGGAGCAGGGGCGTAAAACCATTACGAAATGGACCCGTTACGGGACCATTCTGCTGTCCGTCATTCAGGGGGTCGGGATTGCCGTCGGCCTGCAGGGCATGCGGGTGGCCGGTGAACTAGTGGTTCCCGATCAGGGCATCGGTTTTGTGCTGTTGACCGTTATCACTCTGACCGCCGGTACCGCTTTCATCATGTGGTTGGGTGAACAGATCACTGAGCGCGGCATCGGCAATGGTATCTCCCTGATCATCTTTGCCGGTATTATCGCCAATATGCCGGCGGCGATTATCAACTCAATCCGCCTGATGCGCACCGGAGAGATCACCCCGCTGGTAGCGATCCTGGTTCTGGCCATCATGTTTGGCGTCGTCTGGGCCATTGTTTTCATGGAGCGCGGTCAGCGGCGGCTGCCCATTCATTACGCCAAGCGGGTGGTGGGGATGCGCAACTACGGGGGACAGACCAGTCATCTGCCGTTGAAGATCAACATGAGCGGGGTTATCCCGCCGATCTTCGCCAGCTCCATCATCATGTTTCCCGCTACTGTAGCGAGTATGGTGGAAGTCGATTGGGTCAAGTCCCTGGCGGGCATGATGACGCCGAGTCATTGGCTCTACAACGTTATTTTTGTTGCATTGATCATTTTCTTCTGCTATTTCTACACGGCTGTGACCTTCAACCCTATTGATGTCGCGGATAACGTTAAAAAGCAGGGTGGATACATTCCCGGGATTCGGCCCGGCAAGCCGACCGCCGAGTACATCGATCGGGTGCTCGGGCGGCTTACCTTTGCCGGTGCCATCTATGTTGAAGGGGGTAACCCTGAAGGGCCGGCACGGTTAAAGGAGCAATTTGCTATGAATCTGATTCTGCTTGGCCCTCCCGGGGCCGGTAAGGGGACGCAGGCCAAAATGCTGGTGGAACGTTTTGATATCCCGCAGATTTCTACCGGTGATATCCTGCGTGCCGCCGTCAAGGAAGGCACCCCCCTGGGGCTGCAGGCGAAGGCGGCCATGGATTCCGGCGGGCTGGTGTCGGACGAGATTGTGGTCGGCATTGTTCGTGAACGTCTGCAAAAGCCGGATTGCGCCAAAGGTTTCATCCTGGACGGTTTTCCCCGGACCGTGCCCCAGGCCGATGCCCTGGGCAGCGCCCTGTCCGGGATGGGTAAAAATCTGGACGCCGTCGTGTCCCTGGATGTGGATGTCGAGGCGTTGGTGGTGCGTTTGACCGGTCGGCGAACCTGTAAGGATTGCGGTCGGGGGTTTCACGTTTCCTTCGATCCCCCGGCGGTGGCAGGCAAATGTGATGCCTGTGGCGGCGAGCTGATGCAGCGGGATGATGATCAGGAGGCGACCATTCGGAACCGCCTGGACGTTTACGATAAGCAGACCTCGCCCCTGGTGGCTTACTACCAGCAGGCCGGAACGTTGATTACCATTGATGGAATGCAGGAAATGGCGGTGGTTCAGGACTTGATCCTGAAGGCCCTGCAGTCCAATTAGGTCAATCCGGTGATTATCCTTAAGTCTCGTGCAGAACTTAAAATCATGCGCGAGGCCGGGCGTATCGTTGCTGAAATTTTGGAATCACTCAGGGAGATGGTCGTTCCCGGGATTACGACCCTTGAGCTCGATCGCTTTGCCGAGCGGGAATGCAAAAAACGTAAGGTTCGGCCGGCCTTTAAAGGCTACGGTGGTTTCCCCTACACCATCTGTTCCTCTCCCAATGAAAAAGTGGTTCATGGGTTTGCCGATGGGGTGCCGTTGCGCCAGGGGGATATTCTGAGTATCGATTTCGGCGTGGTCAAGGATGGTTTTTACGGCGATGCCGCCATCACCGTTCCGGTCGGTCAGGTCGACGCTGAAAAGGAAAAACTGCTGCGGGTCACCAGGCAATCGTTGGATCTGGCGATTGCGGCAGCGGTGGTGGGTGGGCGCCTGTCCGACATCTCCAGTGCGGTACAGACCTGTGTTGAAAACGAGGGATTCAGTGTGGTCCGCGAATTCGTCGGACATGGGATCGGGCGGCAGCTGCATGAGTCGCCGCAGGTTCCCAATTTCGGGTCGCCGGGGCAGGGGCCGCGGTTGCGCGCCGGGATGACCCTGGCGGTTGAGCCCATGATCAATGCCGGCAGTCCGGCCATCAGTATCCTGCAGGATGGGTGGACGGCCGTGACCATGGATGGCAAGCCCTCGGACCGAAAATGGGCCGGAGATTCTAACCCTGCCCTGAAGAAACAATTAATAATGATAACGCTTTGTTAGAGCTTTATTTTTTTACCGCAACTTGAATGAGTAAAGGAACAGATCATGAAAGTCCGCGCTTCGGTTAAGACAATCTGCGATAAATGTAAAGTTATTAAACGCAAGGGGATTGTCCGGATTATTTGTGAAAACCCCAAGCATAAGCAGAGACAGGGATAACTGGATTAGGAGGAACAGAAATTGGCACGTATTGCTGGTATCGACTTACCAAGAAATAATAAACGGATCGAAGTGGCCCTTACCTATATTTTTGGCATCGGCCGCTCTTCCTCCCAGGAGATCCTGACCAAGGCCGGTGTTGATCTCAATACCAGGACGGATGATCTCACTGAGGCCGAAGTCGTCAAAATTCGTGAGATTTTGGACCGGGAAGCCAAGGTTGAAGGTGACCTTCGGCGCGAAGTGTCCATGAACATCAAACGTCTCATGGACCTTGGCTGCTATCGCGGACTTCGGCATCGTCGGGGTTTGCCCGTGCGCGGGCAGAAGACCAAAACCAATGCCCGTACCCGCAAGGGGCCGCGCAAAACCGTGGCCGGTAAGAAGAAATAATTGGAGGAACGATGGCTAAGCCCGGGAAAAAAGTAATCAGAAAACGCGTCGAAAAGAAAAACATTGCCAATGGGGTAGCGCACATCCAGGCAACGTTCAACAATACCATTGTCACCATCACCGATGTCAGTGGCAATGTCATTTCCTGGTCCACCGCCGGTGGCCGGGGGTTCAAGGGCTCGCGGAAAAGTACCCCCTTTGCGGCTCAGATCGCTGCTGAAGATGCAGCCAAAAAAGCTCAGGAACATGGTCTGCGTAGCGTCGTGGTCCACGTCAAGGGTCCCGGCTCCGGACGCGAGTCGGCCTTGCGGGCCTTGCAGGCGGCCGGATTGAATATCACTCTGATTAAGGACGTCACTCCGATTCCTCACAATGGGTGCCGTCCTCCGAAACGCAGAAGAGTCTAAACATATAAGGAGGACGAGCGTTGGCTAGATATACAGGACCCGTTTGCCGGCAGTGCAGAAGGGAAAACATGAAGTTGTTCCTGAAAGGGGACAGGTGCTATACGGACAAATGTGCGGTTGAACGGCGCAACTATGCGCCGGGACAGCATGGTCAGGGCCGTGTCAAGGTTTCCGATTACGGTACCCAGTTGCGTGAAAAGCAGCGTGTTAAACGGACCTATGGTCTGTTGGAAAAACAGTTCCGCAGCTATTTCGCCCATGCCGACCGCATGAAAGGCGTTACCGGGGAGAATCTTCTGGTTCTGCTCGAAAGACGGCTTGACAGCATGGTTTATCGCATGGGGTTTGTGACCTCGCGCAATGAAGGACGTTCTCTGGTTCGCCAGGGACATTTTCTGGTCAACGGGCGGCGGGTGGACATCCCTTCCTACCTGGTGCGGCCTAATGATGTCGTCGAGTTGCGTGAAAAAAGCCGGCAAATCGCTCGTTTCAACGAAGCTCTTGATGGGGTTATGCGTCGCGGACTTCCCTCCTGGGTCGAACTTGACCGTGCGGCCTTCAAAGGAACCGTTAAAACCCTGCCCGTTCGTGAGGAGATGACCACCCCGGTCTTCCAGGAACATCTCATTGTCGAACTGTACTCCAAGTAAATTTGGCGGGATTTAGCTGTAACCTCATTAGGGAGGATGCGAATGTATAAAAAC
>JARRKW010000583.1:0-1575 GCA_037387645.1 Desulfuromonadaceae bacterium | reverse complement strand
GGGAGCTGGGGGCGGACGAGCATCAGGTGATCAAGACCCTGATCATGGAAGACGAAAACCGGCAGCCGCTGATCATCCTCATGCACGGGGACCGGCAGGTCTCCACCAAGGAACTGGCCCGCAGCATCGGCTGCAAGTCGGTCACCCCCTGCGCGCCGCCGGTGGCCGACAAGCACTCGGGCTATCAGGTCGGCGGCACCTCCCCCTTCGGCACCCGCAAAGCCATGCCGGTCTACCTGGAAGCAACCATCGCCGAGCTGCCGACCATCTATCTGAACGGCGGCAAGCGCGGTTTCCTCATCGGCATTGCCCCCCAGGAGGTCATCCGGATTCTGCAACCGACCCTGGTGAAGGTGGCATTGTAAAGAGCAGGCTAAAGGAGGTCCCCATGTCGGAAGATAGCTTCAAGCGCGCCGCCCAGGCCCTGCAATCCGCCCGCGCCCTGATCATCACCGCCGGCGCCGGCATGGGGGTCGATTCGGGCCTGCCCGATTTCCGCGGCGATACCGGCTTCTGGAAAGCCTATCCCATGTATCAGCGCCTCGGCATCAACTTCATCGGCGCCGCCAATCCCGCCAACTTCGAGGGCGATCCCGCCTTCGGTTGGGGCTTCTACGGCCACCGCACCAACCTCTACCGCAGCACCGCACCCCACGCCGGCTTCGCCCTGCTGCGGCGCTGGGCCGAGGAGCGGGATCTCGACAGCTTCGTGGTCACCTCCAATGTCGACGGCCACTTTCAAAAAGCCGGTTTCGGCGAAGATCAGATCCTGGAAGTTCACGGCTCCATCCACCATCTGCAATGCCTCAAGCCCTGCAGCATGAACATCTGGGACAACCGGGAGGACATTCCCGTCGACCTGGAGACCATGCGCGCCGCCCATATCCCCCTCTGCCCCCATTGCGGTGACGCCGCCCGGCCCAACATCCTCATGTTCGGCGACTACAGCTGGATCAGCAATCGTTCCCAGGGGCAGGAAATGCGTTTTCAGCTCTTCCTCGACCAGCACCGCGACCATCCCACCCTGGTGGTCGAAATGGGGGCCGGCACCGCCATTCCCACCATCCGCCATCTCAGTGAACGCCTCGGCCAACGCAGCGGCACCACGGTGGTGCGCATCAATCCCCGCGAACCCCAGATCAGAGCGCCGCACATCTCCATCCCCAACGGCGCCCTGGCCGGCCTGAGCGACATCGACCGAGCCCTGACCGGCGGCAACTGAAATTAGCTTTTTCGTTTAAAAACCGGCGGGGAGGTGATCACCCACCTTCTGGTTTCACCACCGCCTACACACCAGCCGGGTTAAGGAGTTGACTTTCCTGCTGTTTACGTTTATTTATTGTAAATCTTTTATTTTATATGCTGTGCATTTCCAGAGGGGCAACGGACAATGAGAACCCATTGTCACCAACAGACAAGAGCCATCCGACCTGAAAAAGAGTTGGGTGGCTTTTTATGTTTGCTGGGGGATTTTCACAAGAGAGGGGCCGCACGGAACCACCCGAACCTGATCCATCAATTTGGCTTTTGGGTTGGGGCGAAACTTGGGTTTGTTGTCCATGTTTGCTCCCCAAT
>JARRKW010000582.1:0-1582 GCA_037387645.1 Desulfuromonadaceae bacterium | reverse complement strand
GCGGCTTTGGGGTCGAACTGGGCGCGGCTGTGGCGGGCGGCCCGAGTCAGGGCCTGCCAGGAATCGGTGGGAAAGGTTTCCAGGGCGGTTTGCAGCCCGGCGCTGTTGTCGGCGCCAAAGGCGGCGATTTGAATGTCCTCCGGCCAGTCCACTAGCTGTTTTTGCGGCTCATATTCTTCCAGCACACAGTGGAAATTGGAGCCGCCGAAGCCGAGGGCGCTGACGCCGGCTCGGCGGGGTTGTCCCGTAGGAGCGATCCAGGGGCGGCTGCTGCTGTTGAGATAGAAGGGCGTTTTCCCGGCAGTGACCGCCTCCTGAGGTTTGGTCACCTTGATGGAGGGGGGCAATACCTTGTGATGCAGGGCCAGGGCCGCCTTGATGAGACCGGCGGCGCCGGCGGCGGCCTTGGTATGGCCGATCTGCGATTTGACCGAGCCGATGGCGCAACAGGGCTTGTCCGCTTCGCCAAACACCTCGCGCAGGGCCTTGACCTCAATGGCATCCCCCACCCTGGTGCCGGTGCCGTGGGCCTCGATCAGGCCGATGGAAAGAGGGTCAACGCCGGCCTGTTGGTAGGCTCGGCGCAGAGCCTTCTGCTGGCCGGCGGCGCTCGGTTCGTAGATGGCGGCACCGCGCCCGTCACTGGAGGTGCCTATGCCGCGGATGACGGCATAGATTTTATCCTGGTCCCGCTGGGCATCGGCCAGCCGCTTCAGCACCAGAATACCGAGTCCTTCCCCCAGGGTGGTGCCGTCTCCTTCGGCATCGAAGGGGCGGGCGTGGCCGGAAGGGGAAAGGGCCGGGGTTTTGCTGAAACAGGAGTACATGAAAATGTCGTTGAAGGTGTCGATGCCGCCGGTCACCACCATGTCGCTCTGGCCGGAAATCAGTTCCAGGCTGGCCAGGTTCAGGGCACTCAGGGAACTGCCGCAGGCGGCGTCACAGACGCAGTTGGTGCCGCCGAAATTGAAATGCTTGCTGATGCGGCCGGCGACCACGTTGCCGAGCAGACCGGGGAAGGAATTTTCCTGCCAGGGGACATAGGCCTCGGAAATCCGCTGCACGGCATCATCGGCCGTGGCGGCGTCGATACCGGCTTCCTGCATGGCTGCCCGCCAGATCGGGTGCCCGAGGCGGGCGCCGAGGGGAATGACCAGTTCCAGAGCGCCGGTAACCCCGAGAATGACGCTGACCCGCTCCCGGTCGAAATCGGGGCCCGGGCCGTAGCCGGCATCCTTCAGGGCCTGATCAACGGCAACCAGACCGAGCAGCTGGGAGGTGTCGATGGCTTCCATGGCATTGGGCAGAATGCCGTACTCCATGGGATTGAAATCGATGGGCGAGAGAAAACCGCCCATTTTGGCATAAACCCGATCCGCTGCCTTGGGGTCCTTATCGAAATAATCCTCCGGTCGCCAGTGACTTGCCGGAACCTCGGTGATGGCGTCCAGCCCCTGCCGGATATTGGACCAGAACTCACTGAGATTGTTGGCCTTCGGAAAAAGACAACCGATGCCGACAATGGCAATGGAGGTCCCATGGGTGGACGGAGAATGGTTGGTTTCGACACTGTCCTTCTTCA
>JARRKW010000581.1:0-1593 GCA_037387645.1 Desulfuromonadaceae bacterium | reverse complement strand
GCCCGCCAAAACTTCAAGCGCCAGATCAAAATCGGTTTCCGGACAAAGGGTGGGCCCGAGCAGCCGAATCATTGCCGGCCGCTTGAGCAGCCGGTCATCAAAACAGGCCTGTGGCGCCAGACGCCGCAATTCCTCCGTTAAATAGGAGAAATTCAAGTCGCGGGTCAGCTGTTTGGCCGCACCGAGACTGGCGAAATCCATCGTACCACAATAACAGATCGCGATTGTTCGACCAGCGGCAAACAGCCAGAGGGCCTTGTCTCGATCTTCAGCCAAAACGGTCTGTTCCCGAGTCACCTTGCGGGTCATGGGAACACCTCCGGCCAGCAGGGTTTTGCCGAGACTGAATTTACGTTCGGTTACCGTGCCGGTCGTTTCCGTCATGCCGGCACTACAGACCGCAACCAGCAACAGTTCCATATCAGGATAAGCAACCGTGCAGGTTTCACCAGCCATATTGGCCAGTTTTATCCCCTGGCTGCCCAGCTCGAACCGAGAAACCTTCATCGGCGGCTGGCGGCGGCGCACCTCCAGGGAATCGACCAGCATGGCGGGCACTCCCTGCCGGCCCAGGCTGGCCGCGACCTCGGCGGCCTGTTTGGGATCGGCAAAGTTGGCCACGACCGCCGGTCCACCTCCGGCTATCTTCTGGCGGGCCTCGAACACGACCGTCCCCAGGGTATCGGCAATGATCTTGGCGACCTCGCCTTCTTCCTTCTGCCAACCATGTACCGCAACCAGCTGCATGCCTGCCCTCCTCCCGCAAGATACCTTCATTGCCCCCCCTGGAACTGACGATGGTCATGATATCACGACTGTCCCGGAACGGATCGGATTTTCAGCCAGCAGGATTAATTTTTCACCCCAACAGACCGCTCCCCTTAACCCTCCCGAAGCAATTAGTGCTATAGTAGGCACTTCCCTCAGCTTGGAATCCTGCGGAACGGGGTAAGAAATCAAGCGCCGCCCGACACCACCTTTGCCAGAGAACTATGCCTGTAAATCTTTTCATCGATACTGCGTCTGTCGCTCCACTGCTGTTGTCCTGGTATGGCAGGCAGGGGCGGGATCTTCCCTGGCGACAGACCCGCGACCCCTACCGCATCTGGCTTTCCGAAATCATGCTGCAGCAGACCGGGGTCGAGACGGTCATTCCCTATTATTTGAAATTCCTTGACCGCTTTCCCTCGGCGACAGCCCTGGCAACAGCCGATCTGGATGCCGTCATCGAACTGTGGGCGGGGCTGGGCTACTATTCCCGGGCGCGCAACCTGCACGCCACAGCCCGAAAGATAGTGGCCGAATTTGACGGCAACTTCCCCGCCGAGCAATCGCTGCTGGAATCCCTGCCCGGCATCGGCCGTTCCACCGCCGGAGCCATCCTGGCCATTGCCTTCGAGCAAAAAGGGGTCATCCTCGACGGCAATGTCCGGCGGGTGCTCTGCCGCCTGTTCGCCCTGGAGCTAAATCCCCGCTCTACCGCGGCGGAAAAACAACTCTGGCGCTGGGCCGAAGCCCTGACCCCCGCCGACCGTCCCCATGATTACGCCCAGGCGATCATGGACCTGGGCGCCACCATCTGCCTGCCACGCC
>JARRKW010000580.1:0-2057 GCA_037387645.1 Desulfuromonadaceae bacterium | reverse complement strand
CACCTCGGCACTGCAAATTTGAAGTCCCCGAAATCATCTTCGGCCGGGGCCTGCTCAGTCAGGTCGGCGCTTGCGCGCGTCGCCTGGGGGCGAAAAAGGTCTTTCTTGTCAGCGACCAGGGGCTGTTCAATGCCGGTTGGGTCGACCAGGTTATGAAAAGTCTGCTCGAAGCAGGATTGGGCTTTGTTTATTATGACCAGGTTACCTCCAATCCGAAGCATTACGAGATCAGTGCCGGCGCCCAGGAATATATCGCTCAGGGGGCGGATGTCATTGTCGGCCTGGGTGGCGGAAGCGCCATGGATGCGGCCAAGGGCATTGCCATTATCGTTTCCAATGGCGGCAAAATCGGCGATTATGCCGGAACGGACATGATCAGTCGTCCTTTGCCGCCCATGGTCCTTTGCCCGACCACTTGCGGAACCGGATCCGATGTGTCCCAGTTCGCCGTCATCAACGACAGTAGCGAACAGTGCAAGTTCACCATCATGAGCCGTTGTATTGCGCCGGATATCAGCCTGACCGATCCCGATACCCTGCAGACCCTGCCGGAGGAGTATGTCAGCACCACCGCCATCGATGCCCTCTCCCATGCAGTCGAGGCCTATTTCTCCGTGGCCGCTTCGACCCTGACCGATGTGAACGCCCTGCGGGCCTTGTCGTTGCTGGCGAAAAGCTTTACCGGGGCTGTGCGGGAGCGTTCCCCTGATGATATGGAAAATCTCGCTCGTGCCGCTCTGCATGCCGGAATGGCCTTTTCCAACTCGCTGTTGGGGGTTGGGCACGCCCTGTCTCATCCTATCGGTGGCCTGTATGATGCCAATCACGGGCGCGTTAATTCCGTGTTGTTGCCGGAGGTGTTGCTCTACGATTTCCCCGTGGTTCAGGGTAAGTTGCCTGAGATGGCCATGGCCCTGGGCCATAAGGATGTTGCTGATTGCCGCGAGGCGCAGGAAATGACTCAGGAAACCGTCCTGACCCTGCTTGAGATCGGTCGGGCTCCGCGCAGCTTGCGCAGTCTCGGGGTGAAAGAGGCCGATCTGCCCCTGTTGGTCCAGCGTGCCCTTAAGGACGTCTGTCTGTTGACATCGCCGCGGGTAACTGATACGGAAGACCTGTTGACGTTGTTGAAGCGAGCCTTCTGATGAAAGAAATCAAAGTCAACCACGTTGATACCCGGTTCATTGATACCCTGTTGGGCATTGAGAGCTCCAAGATCGGCTTTTATGCCGATGTCAAACAGAAGATTCAGGAGCTGGAAACGGCCAATCTGGGATTGCGCACGAAAAAAACCGAATTGCAGGCGGTTGTTGATGCCATCAGCGACTGCGTCGTCATCTTTGATTGGGGGGGCTGGTACAGTATCGGAACCATTTGACGCCTCGGTTTTTCCCCCAGGAAACCCTCATCGGTACGGGATGCCGGGCCCTGTTTCATCCGGATGTCAGCGAGGAGCCGTGTGATTGTCCGGTCGGCAGGGCGCTTCACGGCGAAAGTTGTCAGGTCGCTTTTTCCGTTACCCGGCACAACGGGAAAATCTATTATTTCGACATTCGGGACGTGACCGATCGCCGCGCCCGCGAACTGCAACTGTTGCAGTCGGAGAAAATGTCGAGTATCGGCCTGCTGGCAGCGGGCGTCGCCCACGAAATCAACAATCCGATGACCTCCGTGGCCGGTTATGCCGAAGCCCTGCAGCGGCGTTTCAGGGATGCCCCTGAATTGACCGAGGATGTGCGGCTGACCGATTTTCCCAGATATCTCGACGTCATCGTCCGGGAGGTTTATCGCTGCAAGGGGATCATCGACAGTTTGCTCAGTTTCAGCCGTAAATCGGAGGGAGATTTCGGCGAGGTTGACCTCAACGCAATTATCTGCGAAGTTCTGGAATTGGTTCGTCATCAGGGCAGGGATAAGAATGTCCGCTTGTTGGAGAAGCTGCTGGCGCCCCTTCCCAGGGTCAACGGCGATGCCAGCGCCTTGCGTCAGGTCTTCCTGAATCTGGTTCTCAACGCCGTGCAGGCCATTGAAGATACCGGCACGGTGACAGTTGAAAC
>JARRKW010000579.1:0-1604 GCA_037387645.1 Desulfuromonadaceae bacterium | reverse complement strand
ATCAGAGCCTTGATTTCCTCTTCGCCGAGTTGCCGGGGCAGAAATTCCTGAATGACCGCCAGCTCCTGTTCTTCCTTCTCAGCCAGTTCCACACGACCGTTGTCCCGATAGACCTGGGCCGACTCCCGCCGTTGCTTAACCAGGGAGGAAAGGACCCCGATCACATCCTGGTCGTCGAATTCCTTACGCGCCTCGATCTCCTTGTTCTTGATGGCGGTCTTGACCAGCCGGATGGCGTTGAGACGCAGCGAATCCTTGGCCTTCATAGCCGCTTTCATGGCGGTATTCAATTGTTCCTGCAGACTCATGATGAGGGGTCCTTTGCGCTGGCAAAAACGGCTAATTACAATCGGTCTCGCGCTCGTTCGCTACGCTCACTAGAGCTCGCAGAGGACACAGGGGAAAACGCAACCTGAGTTCTCTGGGTGTGCGGCGGACGCGCGATGCTTTTATTTACTGCGGCTTTCCTTCTCCTCGATGCCGCTCATGCCGAAACGGCGGCGCAGCTCGGCATAGATCCGCTCGGGGGGGATATCGTAGTAACCGAGCAGAATCAGGGTATGAAAAAACAGATCGGCCGCCTCGTAAACCACCTCATCCGGATCGCCTCCTTTGCCGGCAACGGCGGTCTCGGTGGCTTCCTCGCCGATTTTGGCCAGGATTTTATCGAGGCCCTTGGCGAACAGGGAAGCCACATAGGATTTTTCCGTCGGCTTGGCTTTGCGTTCCTGGATCACCTGGTAGACCGCTTCGAGAATGTCCTGCTGGGTCAATTCAGCCATGACTCAAACCATCCTTACCGGCACGCCGTGGTGACGCAGGTAGTCTTTGCATTCATCGATGGTATGCTGCCGAAAATGGAAAATGCTGGCCGCCAAGGCGGCGCTGGCGCCTCCCTCGACCAAACCTTCCCGAATATGTTCCAGATTGCCGACGCCGCCCGAGGCGATGACCGGAATCTTCACCCGGTCGCTGATGGTACGGGTCAGGGGAATATCGTAACCGTCTTTGGTGCCGTCCTTGTCCATGGAGGTCAGCAGTATTTCGCCGGCACCGTAACCTTCCATACGCGCCGCCCACTCAACGGCATCGATACCGGTGGGATTGCGCCCACCGTGGGTATAGACTTCCCAGCGCAGGGGATCGGAATCCGGTACCCGGCGGGCGTCAATGGCCACCACGATACACTGGGAACCGAAACGCTCGGCGGCCTCGCGCACGAACTCGGGCCGATGCACGGCGGCGGTATTAATGGAAACCTTATCGGCCCCGGCATTGAGCAGGTTGCGGATATCAGCAATCTCCCGCACCCCGCCGCCGACAGTCAGGGGCATAAAAACCCGCTCGGCAGTCCGTGCCACCACGTCGAGAATGATATTGCGCTTATCACTCGAAGCGGTGATATCGAGAAAGGTCAACTCGTCGGCACCCTGGGCGTCATAGGCTTCGGCGGCTTCCACCGGGTCCCCGGCATCGCGCAGCTCGACAAATTGGACCCCCTTGACCACGCGACCGTCCTTGACGTCGAGACAGGGTATGATGCGTTTACTGAGCATATCGTCAATCCGTTTAAGGTAATAACGCCCCGAACCCATTTCAAGGGC
>JARRKW010000578.1:0-3589 GCA_037387645.1 Desulfuromonadaceae bacterium | reverse complement strand
AGGTCTGGGGTTGGTCGGTCAGGGGCCGCATTTCGATCTCCAGCCAGTGCCGTTTTGGCAGACTGTTGGTATAGCTTTGCTGAAAGAGAGCGGTGATTTGCCGGATCTCCGGCAGTGGTTGCTCGGGGCGACTCAGGCGCAGATAGCGCTCCTGGCCGTGGGGCAGTGGGATCCGACTGCGTTCGAGCTGATAACCCTGGTAGCTTAAGATCGCCACGGCGGCGCTGGTCAGGGGGCGCCAGTGGATCAGATCCGCGCTGGTTTCGATCCGCAGTTCCCCGAGATAATTGCCATGGTTTTGCGCCCAGGTCAGTTCCAGAACATCCATGGGATGTTTCGGCTCGCCGGCATCGAGCAGATAGGCGTAAACGGCCTCTTGGGTGTCCGGTGTCTGCGGTTGGTTTTCCCGGACCTCGACGATGGAGCCCTGGGCATTGCGCTCCACATGGATGACAAGGTCATTGTTGGACCGTCCGGCGCTACCATGCAGGGGAAAGAACGGTACTTCTTTGGTCCAGGCATCCTGACGGGTATGAGTGGTTTCCGGCGGCCGCAGGGCATGGGGAATCACCTGCCCGGCGGCGTTGAAGACCCGCAGGTCTCCCAGGTCGCTGCGGGTTATCCCTCGGTACAGCTCAAGGGGGAGCTCCAGTTGATAAAAGGGTTGTTGGCCGTCGACCGGCAAACGGGAGCCGAAGGCGAACAGCTCCGGGGTAAGTTCGGCTGCCCCGAGGGGGGACCCGCATAAGGCCAGAGTGAGTAAAGCAACCAGCAGAACTTTCATGACGCCTCCTGAGCATCACTGGAACGGGGTGGCAGCGGGGCCAGATAACCGACCAGCAGACAGAGCAGCCCGACCCCGATAAAGGAGATGATGCGTTCCACGGTGCTGGTATTGGCCAGATCAACAATAAACAGTTTGAGAATAACCACGCCGATCAAACCGGCGCCGACCAGCCAACTGCTCCGCATCGGTTTGCGGGCGCCGTAGAGCATGATCAGCAGGGCGCTCAGGGTCCAGAAAATGGAAAGGGAGGTCTGTACCAGATCGGAGCGGAACAGGGCATGGGGGCTGAACCGGACTCCGGCCCAAAAATGCAGGGTGCGGATGAGCACGGCGTTGAGCCAGAAAAAGATCGTTCCACCCAGCAGAATGATTCGGTTGTGGCGCTCCAGCCCCAACGGCCGAATCTGGAGTTTGTTGGTCAGCACCAGCATCCAGTAGCCGATGGCCAGCAGTACCAGCGCCTGGGTCAGATCCAGGGGATTGAGCAGGGGAAGATAGGGCAGCGGCCGGGGATTGCCGGTACTGAGCAGATTGGCGGCCAAAGAGCCGAGCCAGAGATAGCAGATGGCAGGGATCAGCCCGCTGTTGAGGTAGCTGCTCTGAAAGGAACGGATCGGCCAGAGGAAGCTGTTCCAGAGTCGGCACAGCGCCGCCGCGGTCCAGCGACCGTCCAGGGCCAGTGGAATGGCGACGGTGGCAAAGACCACGCCGGTGGACATAAAGGATTCCACCAGGGTGCGCATGGCGGAACTTCCCCGTTGCAACAGGCCCCAGTGCTGATATTTCAGGTAAGTCCCCGACTCACTGGTTTCGTCCCGGTGCAGCAGGAGATAGTAAATCGCAAAGGCCAGCGGCCAAACCAGCCAGCCGCCATGGATGGAGGGTCGGTGGTGGAATTCCAGCAGGGAGAAAAAGGCGCCGATGGCCATGGCCGGCAGCAGCAGAAAATAGAGCCGCTTGAGGTTGTCCCAGGACAGTTTCCGGCCGACCAGGAAGGCCGTTAGCGCGGAGAGGGAAGCCAGGGCAAGCGCCCAGGACAGCTGTAGCAGATGGGGCGCAAAGGTTTCAATTTCGTGCAGGCTGATAACTAACCACCAGATAGCGCCCCAACCCAAGGCCAGATTGCTTTCCAGCTCAGCGGCGACAAGCTGCTGCCCCTGGCGATGCAGGCGGTAGCCGCTGAAAAAACCGGCCAGGGCCAGACAGCAGCCGCCGAAGAAGAGACCGTTGCAGATCGGCAGCGCATCGGCGGGTTGATGCAGATCCCGGAGGAAGGCGAAGCCGGCCAGGAGCTGCAGCACCAGGCCGAAAATCCGCGGCATCCAGCGGTTTTGCTTGAGGGCGATCCAGACCACCGCCGCGGTCCAGCGACCGTCCAGGGCCAGTGGAATGGCGACGGTGGCAAAGACCACGCCGGTGGACATAAAGGATTCCACCAGGGTGCGCATGGCGGAACTTCCCCGTTGCAACAGGACCCGGGCCAGGATGGCGTAGAGCAGCCCCATGGCCAGAGCCGACCAGGCCAATCCGTAGGGGTAGGGTTTGACCAGGACCGCTTGCAGTCCAAAACAGACGATGGGTGTGCCGAAAACCAGGGTGCCGTCGATGAAACCCTTGTGCGGCAGGGGCAGATTGCGAGCGAAGAGGATGCCGTTGGCCAGATAGAACAGGAAGAAGAGCAGCAGGAAGGGTTCCGTGCTGGCGAACAGTTCCGGATGGTAGCTCCGGGCGCCCCAGAGGGTGCCGATGCCGAAGGTGAAGACAAAGCCGAGCAGGTTCAGCTCTCGCCAGGAGCGATACCAGGTAATGACCAGAATACCCAGATTGAGCAGAGCGTAGTAGCTGAACAGCTGCACATGACTGCCGCCACCGGTGGAGGTCAGGACCGGCGCGAGAAAGCCGCCGACGGTGCCGAGCACCGCCAGGACCCGGGCATCCTGCAGGATGGCCAGGAGGGCGGAGAAGATGGATAGCCCCACCAGCAGAGACAATGCCAGACCGGCCGGCAGCAGATGATAGAGCCGCAGGGCGGCGAAGATGGTCAAAAACAGGATGCCCACCGCCGCGCCCTGCAGAATCAGGGAGTAGCCGGTGCGTTTGTGGCGCAGTCGAAAGCCGAAAGCCAGCAGGCCGATGGCGCCCAGGCTAACCCCCAGCAGCCGCAGTTCGATGGGCACGATGTTGCGTTCCGCCGAGTATTTGAGCAGAAAGGCGACGCCGAAAAAAAGGACCACCACCCCGGCCCGGACCACCAGATTGCCACCGGTGAAGTAGCTCACGAAGATGTTCCAGAGTTCCACCTGGGGAGATTTGCCGGCGGTGGGCGGTTGGGGTTGTTTGATCTGCGCTGCCGGTTTTGGCGGCGCGGGTTTTTCTGCCTCCGCAGCCGTTTTCGGTATGCCAAAGGCATTTTTCTGGGGCGGCGGGACGGCCGGTTCGAAAATGAAATCGTCCGTAGCGGTTTTCGGCCCGATGGACGCTGGTTTCTCAGTTGGTTGCGGGGAAGCTTTCCCTTGCCGGGCGGTTGCGGACCGCTCCAGTTGTTCCAGGCGACTGTGCAGCCGTTGTTGCCGAATCCAGCTGATTCCCAGCAGAGCGCCGAAAATGGCCCCAGCTATTTCCTTGCCGAGTTCAGTGACCAGCCAAGCGCCGCCGATCAGACCGATGAGTGCCGCCAGCACATACATAGTTCCTCCAGGGGATCATTCATTTCAGAATAGCCCGCAGGCCGAAATTAAAGTTTGCGGTGACCCGTTTGACGGGGGAGCTCCCCTGATGTGGATGGCTATTTTGCCCCGGGGA
>JARRKW010000577.1:0-1611 GCA_037387645.1 Desulfuromonadaceae bacterium | reverse complement strand
GAAATACTCGGCAAACTTCTCTTCCGCCACCAGCGCCAGTTCCAACGATTGGATCTCGGCCTGACCGGATGCCACGACCGCCTCAACCTGTTCGGCAGAAGGAAATACCTGTTCCGCCGAGAACTGGCGCAGATAGGGAACAAACTCCTCTTCGTTCTCCCAATAGGCCGCGTCCTGGTATTTGTGAATCATGTCTTCCAGGGTTTTCAGATGGGTGATCTCATCCTCGGCCAAAAGGGCGAAGACTTCCCGAGTTTGCTCACTGGGGGCTTTGCTGGCCATGCTTGAATAAAAGCGACGTCCCTGTTTTTCAACTTCCATCGCCGCTCGAATGACTTCAAATCCACTAAAATCTTCTTTTCCTGGCATTTAAACCTCCTGAAGTTTTTCCGCATAACGTTTTGCCCCTTATGGGGCAAATGGTTGATGAAACGTTCATGTCAGTGACAAAGGAACCGTTCGCGGGAAACTATTTACCAAACAGCCCCTTGAGCGCATCATTAATCAATTCTTTCGTCGGGTCCTGTGTCGATTTATCGTCCGTGCCTTCGGCCTGCCGCTTTTTAGCCTTTTCTTCCAGTTTCTGTTGCAGCCTGCTTACGGCTTTTTCCGTGATTTTTGAAGTGACCGCCGTTGTATCCAGGGACAGCTTGGGTTTGGACCAGCTGCCGGCAACCTGCATCGGCAACTCGGTCCAGCCGTCCTGGGCGGTAAACAACTGGGATATTTCACCCTTTCGATCCAATTTTGCGGCCAGTCGGGGCGCCAACCGGGCGCCGAGCTGCAGATCGAGTGACCCGTCCAGACCAACACTGCCGGTGGGGGACATGGTTACGTCATTGCCGGTAACTTGGCTTTGCAGAAGGATTTTCCCGTTTTGCAGGGTGTAGTTCCCTTTGGCCCCGCTGAAATACAGATCCCGCAGCTCCTCAAGCCGTAGAAAATTAGCCAGTCCCTGCATGATGGGGACCGCGCTCAGGCGACCGTCCGCCAACTCCAGATTGCCTTTGCCGGAGAGATTCTTGCGAATCGATTCGGCAAGGGTCCCCCTGCCGCTGAATTTCGTGTCCAGCGAAAGCCCTCCCAACACCGTTCCGGCCGCGTCCGGCATCAGCGCCGTCAGGAGCGGGTCGGCTTGAACACCGCTGAGATTGAGGGTTCCCGAATACACCAGGCCCTTTTTCCCCAAATCGACGGTTGCTTCCTCCCGGAAGGTTCCGCCGGCCATCTTGCCGGTCATTTCCTCCAGGGTGAAAACGTTGTTGACCAGCCGGTAACGCAGCAAGAAGTCTTCCAGGGCAAGACCCCGGTAGAGGGTTTGCCCGATACGAACTTCACCCTTCAACTCCACCGGCAAATCAAAGGGGCCGATTTCTTCGACCGACGGTTTTCCTGCCGGTTGCTTGCCAGCTGTTCCTTTCTCAGCATTGCCGGACGACCGTGAACTGCCGGTTTTGAGCAGGGGATCAAGCAAAAACCGCTCGGAACGCAACAGACTGGTCATCCGAATGGGCTGGTCGAAAAGATTGGCGATCTGAAAATCGATCTCGGCCCGATTGTCGCCAACTTTCAGAACCAGCTTGTCCGCCGCCACCTGGGCACCGGACAGGG
>JARRKW010000576.1:0-4143 GCA_037387645.1 Desulfuromonadaceae bacterium | reverse complement strand
CAACCCCCACCAGTTGCCGCCCCCCAAGGGGATCATGCTGCTCGGGGTGCAGGGATGCGGCAAGAGCATGGCGGCCAAGGTGGTTGCCGGGGCCTGGGGGGTGCCGCTGCTCCGTCTGGACCTGGGCGCCGTCTACAACAAGTTTTATGGCGAATCGGAACGCAACATCCGGGAGTCGCTGCAGACCGCCGAGGCCCTGGCCCCATGCGTCCTCTGGCTGGACGAAATCGAGAAAGGGCTGGGCACCAGCGCGGACGACGGCGGCACCTCAAAACGGGTGTTGGGAACCCTGCTGACCTGGATGGCGGAACGTCAGGGACGGGTCTTCATCGTGGCCACGGCCAACGATATTCAGGCCCTGCCGCCGGAGCTGATCCGCAAGGGGCGCCTGGACGAGATATTTTTCGTCGACCTGCCCGATGTCTCGGTCCGGCGGGAGGTTTTCACCATTCATCTGCAAAAACGCCAGCTGGATCCGGAAACGTTTGACCTCCCGGCCCTGGTCGCCGCCAGTGCGGGTTTCTCGGGGGCGGAGATCGAGCAGGCCATTGTGGCCGGCCTGTATTCCGTGATCGGCGGGGAGGGACAGCTCGACTCCGCCCTGCTGTTGTCGGAACTGGCGGCCACCCGGCCCCTGGCGGTGGTCATGTCCGAACAGATCAGCGCCCTCAGAGCCTGGGCCGCCGGTCGGACCGTGCCGGCTTGAGTCGGAACCAGCGGAGTATTCCTCGCCCGTTACTCCACCGGATTCAGGCGTTGAGCCGTGGCAACGATCGCCTGCCAGAAGGCTTCCACATCGGCGAAGGAGCGGCCGGTCACCAGATCGCCGTCCACCACCACATGGTTGTCGGCCGGCACGAATATGGCTCCGGCGTTGACGATATCGGCCAGCACCACGGTGTGGCAGATGACCCGGCGGTCGGCCAGCAGTTCCGGGTGGGGCGTCAGCAGCCAGAGGGCGTGACAGAGGGCGCCCTTGACGATGCTCTTGTTGCGCATGGCGGCGGCAAAAAATTGTACCGCTGGAGGCCACGTAGTTGGCGGCACAGATGACGATGGCGTAATCCTCAACCCTGGCCTTGCTCACGCAGCGGTCCACGGTCAGTGCATGCATGTCGGTGATGGGCCGGTCCCAACGGTCGCAGTCGTTGACGAAGGTTTTGCTGGACTCCCCCCACAGATAGGAAAGCAGGTGCAGTTCGCCCCCCAGGGCCTGCACCTGTTGCTGGTAGTAAACCACCTCATCCCAGATGTATTCGGTCTCGACCAACAGGGCCACCTTCTTACCGGCTAACGGCTGATCCATGCACACCTCCCGCAGCTTCAGGGTTGAAAATCGTTGATGAGTTTTTGATAGCGGCCATAGCCCAGGCCATTGGCCAGGGACAGGTCGCCAATGCGTAGGGTAGTCAGGCCTACATAGGAACTCCAGCGAAGGGCATTGTCGATGTTGTCCCAACCATGGTCATTGGTCAGTCCCCCGCTCAGGGCATTCTCTCCCATAATCGCCACGCCGCGATCGGCGGCGCCCCGGGCCACCCAGAACACCAGATCTTTGGCCTGGGAGTATTGCGGGTAGTCGGGGTTGTTATCCATTTCCAGGCAGGTGAAATGCAGCACCACCGGCCGCTCTTCGCTGGCGCACGCCTGCACCATGTCGATAATGGGGGCGTAGCCGTGGCCGGTGGCGTCACTGAATAGATCGATATGGGTGGGAATCAGGCCGGCGGAGACTTCCGCCGAGCGGGGGATGTCGGGAGAAACCATCTGCCAGTGCACGCCGGGAATTTTTATCCCCAGGGGGATGCCCGGAAAGTTGTTGTGCAAGGCTGCTGTCACCAGCTCGATCATGAAGCGTCCATGCTCGACCAGGGCGCCGTTGTACCACTCGGTGAAATCCCTGCCGTAGGGGATGTTCAGATAGTCCTTGCGGCCGAAAAAGCCGTTGGCGTCGGAAGGGGGGCGCACCTGCCCCCAGCCGGCCAGCTGGGTGTTCCAGGCGGCATTGAGGTTTTCCAGGGTGCCGTATTTGCTTTCGGCAAAGGCGATGAAATCGGCCAGGGCCGGATTGCTGTAGGCCTGCAGAAAACCCCGCGCCGGATAATTGAACCCATCATGCTGATTGTAGGAGGGATAACGCAATTCGCCACTGGGCCCCGCGCTGATGTTGATCTCTTCGATCTGTCCGGCCTTCGGACCGAAATGCTCGGCAAAAGACCGCACGAATTCACGGTATTGCCGGGCGGCCCGGTCGTCCGCCCACAGAGCAATGACCTCGCTGGAAAGATTTCCCTGCTCGCTTTGGTATTTCAGTTCCTCCGGAAAACCGCCGCCGACTTCCCCCCAGACCCAGTTCGGCAAGGGAATGTCGCAGCTGTCACCCACATTGCCGCCGCACTGATGAAAGGAGAAGATCGGCACCCACTTGAGGCCGGCCTGGATGATGGCGTCGCTCACCCGGTCATAGTAGGACCAGTCGAACTGCTGGTCGCCGGCGGCCTCGACCTTGCCCCACCAGACATCGGTGCTGACCGCCGTGACGCCGATCCCCTTGGCCTGCTGCAACTGGGCCTGAAACTCTCCCCAATCCCAGACCGCTGGCCGCGCCAGGGGAGCGGCGGTGCCAAACACCGGCAGGACCAGCAACAAAACGCAAATCAGGATGCGGAATAGTCGTATCATGGCGTCCTCCTAGCGCAGGGAGACGAAGGTGACTTTGGTCGGCCGGTAGCTGCCCAGAGCCGGGTCGGAGAAACTGGCAATCCCTTCCTTGGCCGTGATTTCGCCCCAGAAAAGGTAGGGCTGGATTTCGCTGTCCGGAACATCCTGTTTAAAGGCGTAATAGAGGGTGATCGGCTGACCCTGCAGCTGTTGGCCGGTGAGGTAGCCGATCAGGGCGTGCTCAAAGACATGGAAGGCGTTTTTCCAGGAATGTTGTTTGGGGAAGGACAGATCGGGTTGGTTGTTCTCGGCCTTGACCATGTGCCAGACGCCACCGTGCTCATGGTCGACCATATACCGGAACCAGTAGTCGTAGGTTCGGGGCAGCACCCGGGCAAAAATGGGATCGATCAGAGCCAGCATGGCCGAGGCCTGGTCGAGTTCCGCCAGACTCCACCATTCCTTGTCGGGATCCAGAATCCACTGCTTGCTGGTTGTCGTTGCCGGCTGGAAGCCTCGCGCCCAGGAACCGGTGGCTTCGATATAGGCGCGTTCGAGGATGTTGTACATGTGGGGCCGGGCGAAATTGACCAGGGCGGTATCGCCGGTCAACAGGCCGATACGATAGGTCAGCCAGAGGGTTTTGATGCTGTGGCCGAAATCGGTGTGGGGGTTTTCCTTGTTGTTGAAATCGGCCAGGTTGCGGTGCTCCATATCGGTGATGGCCCCCCAGTAGAGGCCGTAGGTTTCACCGAAAAACTGCTCGCGCATGGCCGCGGCGAGATACCAGAGGTCCGCCGTCCACTGCTGCTTCAGGGCGCCTTCCGGCAGGGCCATGGTGGTCCAGAGCAGATAGCCGTAGACCTGGTCCAGCTGTGAAACCAGCTCCTTCTGATCGATTTTGTCGCCGTCGGCATTGGCTTCCATGACCCAGCGCAGCAGTCCCCAGTCCGGGTCGAAATAGGTGGTAAAAATGTGATTTTTCAGACCGATGACGGCATTGAGGTATTTGTCGTCGTGGGTCAGATAATACAGGAACGCCAGCCCGGAGACTGCATAAGCCATATCCTGGCTGGTCCGTTGCAGATTGGCCGGTTGCGGTTTGCCGTTGACGAACCAGCTGGCCGCGCCGTAGGCGTCCAGGGCATGCTGCAGCAGCCAATCGCCCCCGGCCACGGCATAGGCCAGGTAGGTTTCATTGCCGGTCAGGTTGTAACTGATGCCGTAGGCGAACACCTGGCGGCTCTTGGCGCGGGTGTACTCCCGGTCGAGCTTGACGATGCCCGGATCGGCGTTTTGCAATTCCGGACAGGGTTTGGCTGCATCATACAGACTGCCGTCGTTGCAGCGATAGGTGGGGAAATCCCCGAGCGGATCGCCCAGGGCGGTGTCCATGGCCCAGAATTTCAACAGATCGTCCTGCAGATGGGTCAGCCAGCGCTCACCATCCGGCAGGGCTCGGAGGATGGCCTGCACATCGAC